>QHVR01000277.1 GCA_003223595.1 Acidobacteriota bacterium | reverse complement strand
ACCTTGCCCCCGCGATCGCTCAAAGTCACACTCATGCTGACCACAACCAGAACACTGGCGGCTCGCCCGGTGGAAGTATCGTAGGTCAACGGCGAGGCGGTGGTGGAGAGCACGGTGCCTCGCAAAGTCGCATCGGCGTCGGTGGTATCGGGCACGATGTGATAGCGCGTTCGCGTATTAAATTCCCGCACCACGGAACTGGTCAGCGTCTGATCGATGCGATACGTCAAGGTTTCGTTCTTGAATGGGGGAACCGCGATGGTAGTGAGGTTCTGCGGTAGCTGGGCCGCGTGTCCGGCGGTGTGATATCCGCACCCCGTGGTGATGCCCAGCAGCAGGCAAAACATGAAGCCCGGGAACCTGTTCACTGGATCTTCCCTGTCGGACGCATCGCGGTCATGCTCTCCGCACATTCGACGGCAGTAACGGCGGACACGCGCAGATTGTCGGCCGCTGCCCAGAGCCACACGCCATTGGGCTGCGTCGGATCCATCTTGATCGAGAGTTGGATATCCGCCTGCCCTGCCGAACTCACGTTGCTCGGCGCATCTTCCTCGCCGCGGGGAATGGCGACGTGGTCGCCTCCCAGAACACGCGCCCACTCTTCCGACTCCACAGCGTGATCCATCTCCACGAACATTGCCATGGCGTGGCCATGAAAAATGGGTGCCTGCAGCAGGAGAACGGAAGGATCGGGCGCATCATTGCCGGCGATCTTCCGGTAATGCCGCAACACAGTTGCTTCCACGGAATCCAGCCCCGGCTGCGACTTGTTCCCGTAACGCGCGATCATGTTGAACGCTACCTGCGCGTCAAAGACATCTTTAGGCAGGGGCTGGAACGAAAGCAGATTGACGGTCTGCTGGTGCAGTTCATCCATCCCGCGCTGGCCGTGCTCGGAAGCCGGTTGGTAAATGGTAGCCACCACGCGCCGGATCGCGCCGGCTTTCCTGACTCGCAACAGCAGCAGCGCCAAAGTGATGGCTGCGGGATGAGCGGTTACACATGGTCCGGGCTGCAGTTCCGGCAGCGCGACTTGCCCGCGCTCGCGCTCCACCCACAAACAACGCACGTTTGCGCCCGGCTGATCTTCGAGAACTCCGGAGAGATCGACAATCGTGCTGCCCGCGTCGCGCGCGTCTTTCCAACTGCGCTGCGTGCTCTCCTGATCGGAGGCGAAGAAGGTGAAATCCACGTGCTCGAACTGCTCGGCGCGAACCCGCTGGATGAAGCTGATCTCGTCACCCATGGCCTCGAGTTGCCCGAGTGATTCGTCATCGTCCAGCAAACGAATATCCACCGCGGGAAAGTTGCGCTCGTTCAGAACCTCGGCGACTTCCTTACCCTTGAGAGACCCTGCACCGACGATGGCCGCACGGTAGAGCTTGGTGCGCGGCGCTGAAGTTTGGGCCGTAGGCGTAGGTTTAGCGGCGTCGCTCATGATGCTTGCGAAGCCTCCTTATAGGACGGTGGAGGCGGGCCGCCAGGGCGGCGTCGGAAAATCCACTGCAGTCGCCAGAACACCCCGGAAACCATGTACAGCAGAGCGAGGCCAAAAAGCACCCGGCGAGAGAAGAAGAAGATGAGCCCAAACAGGGCTGCCAGGACGACGACTAGCCGGAACGGATGGCGTGAGCGAAAATCGATGTCCTTAAAACTATAGAAACGCCAGGTGCTCACCATCAGATAGCCCACCGTGGTCACCATCGCCGACCAGGCCAGGGCGGTGTACGCGGTTGCCAGCGGCTCGCCTGCCGTGAAGTGCACTACGGCAGCGATGACTCCGGCTCCAGCGGGAATGGGCATCCCTACGAAATACTTCTTCCCCGGGCGGCCTGGGTTCGAGGGTTGGGGATTGCCGCTGATATTGAACCGCGCCAAGCGACTGGCTCCGGCGATCAGGAACAGGAAGCTGGCAATCGCGCCCAGTTGCGTCAGCTTGATGTGCCACTGGCCCTGGCTGAGGAACACCGGTGGCATGAGGTGGAAACCCCACGTCCAGGCCAGCATGGCGGGGGCAACTCCGAAGGTGATCACGTCTGCCAGGGAATCCAGTTCGCGGCCGAAATCGCTGCTCGTTCCCGTCATGCGCGCGATGCGGCCGTCGAGGCCATCAAACAGCACCGCAAATCCAATGGCCTTCGCCGCATTATCGAGGTGCCAGAAGTCAATGGCCGAGGCGTGCATCACCTCGAGGATGGCGTAGTAACCGAAAGCCACGTTCGCAGTCGTGAACAGCGAGGGGAGAATGTACATCCCCTTCGTGATCCTGCGTCGCGGTCTGGTCGGAGTCTCGGCCATCAATGCGCTTTCTGAATTGCGGAAACGCTGCCTGCGCTCGCGGTTTCGCGCGGCTGCAGGTAAGCCAGAATAGTCGATCCGCCCTTGACGTGATCGCCAATTTTTACATTCACGCGGGCGGATGCATCCAGCACAACGTCCACGCGCGATCCAAACTTAATCATGCCGACCCGCTGACCGCGTTCCAGGCGGTCTCCGACCTTGGGATTGAAAACAATGCGCCGTGCCAGCAGGCCAGCGATCTGCTTGAAGATAACGCGCTGTCCGTCATCGCCTTCAACGGTCGCGATGTTCCGCATTCACGAACTTGCCGCGCACGTACTTCACCTCCCGCAGTACCCCGGAAATGGGCGAGCGGTTCACGTGCACGTTGAAGACGTTGAGGAAAATGCTGATGCGCAAGCGCTTGTCATTACCCACCACGACATCGGTGACTTTGCCGTCTCCGGGGGAAACCACTGCGCCCGGGTCAGCGGGAATCACCCGCTCAGGATCGCGAAAGAATTGCAGGAAGAACGCCGCCAGAAGAAATGGAATGATGGCCCAGGCAGGACGGGTCAACCAGCCGAGCAGAATGCCGGCTGCGATAAACGTCAGCCCGTAATAGTAGCCATCACGAACCATAGGGAGTCTTTCAATTATATCTTCTGAAAGCTGAGAAGGTGGACGGCGCAGCTCAACAAAACAGTCGTAAGTATAAATAAAAAAAGGCGCTGGGTAGCGCGCTTCGCGGGGTGGATTGCTCCCAAGGCGGGCGGACCGCCGGAAGCTTGGCAATGCGGAATTAGGCTACGTTGACGCCGTAGTGCAGCCGATGCTCGCGCTCGATGGATTCCATCTGGTCTTTCAACCGGAGTTTCAGCTTCTTGAGACGGACTTCTTCCATCTTCTCGTCTTCGCTGAGGTAACGCTTTTGGGTGAGTGCATCCAGACGTTGTGCATATTGGGAGTGCGCGTGAGCCAGCCGGCGGAATTCGTCATGACTGGTCAAGAGTTGGTCTCTCGAAGTCAGCATCCTGCAGACCTCCAAACTTCGATATATGGGCTCAAATTAACACAGCCGTAACAGAGCGGCAATGCCAAAAAATAGTGCAGTTTTCACATCAGCTTACGAAGCTGCAGACGGTACAAAATGGCATCCTCGGGGGGATCGCGATAATAACCTTTGCGAACGCCTGCCTGCTGAAATCCTGTTTTCTGGTAAAAACGCCGGGCGGAATGATTCGATTCTCGGACTTCGAGAAACAAGAACTCGGAGGCGCTGTGTCCGGCCGCGTCCATCAGACCCTGCATCAAACGGGCGCCAATGCCTTTCCGGCGCTCGTTGGATGACACCACGATGTTCTCCAGTTCCCACTCCGAAGCGATATGGTGGGCGACAAGGAAACCGAGCAGCACGTCATCTTTTTCCACCAGCAACACAAGTCTGCTGGCAGCGGCGCCGTCCCGGAACAAGTCTGTGTATTGCTGGAGCGTCCAGTGCGCTGCTGTGGTCGACTCGCGTTCCAGTTGAAGCAGGAGAGGAATGTCGTCGGGAGTGGCTGTCCGGATTTTCACGGTTTTGAGGTGGACGGTTGCGGCGTCGCAGACGATGGGGTGCCAAATATCTGATCGGAGCGCCGGACGTAGTTGGCGTCCAGTTGCTCAGGGGAGGCGATTTCTCCGTCGCACAGTTTGCTCCAGCCAAGAACGGCAATGATCTCCGGTGGGATCGCTTTGAGTTCGAAAGTGCGCAGGCCGGCCTCTCGCGAAAGGCCTGCCAAAGTTGCGTCCGGCGTGGATATGGCAACGGCGCGGGAGAGATCGGGCAAAGCTTCGCGGGCAATCAGGTGCTCCTGAATCAATTGCGCTCGCGCCCCGGAAATTTCGTATTCGCCGGAGTAGAGCTGGCCGCGTCCGGCATCGAGCAGGGCGATGATTCGTCCATCGATGCCAGCGGCTCGCGCCACCACTTCCAGGAACGAGACGGGCACGATCGGCTTTTGAAGGATCTCGGCCAGCGCCTTGATTGCTGCGAGGCCAACTCGTAATCCGGTGAAGGATCCGGGGCCGGACACTACGACGAAGGCATCGATCTGACTTTTGCTCAAACCATGCTTTTCGAGCAGGGCTGCGATTTGCGGGACCAGTTGCGCGGAAAAAGTACCCCCGGCCAGGGGTACGGACTCGAGGATCTGGATTTGGTCCTGTTTACCGGCTTGCAGCGCGCGCGCCACGGCCACGATACCGTTTCGACCGGACGTATCGGTGATCAGAAGAAGCACATGCGCTCCTCCCCGGACGAAGGCGTCCGGGGCTACACAACCTAGGACTGCACCAACTCCAGCAGCACGCCACCTGTGCTGGCTGGGTGAACAAAAACGTAGCGATGGCCGCCGGCGCCGACCTTGATCTCTTCGGAAACCAGGCGCACGCCATCGGCTTTGAGGCGCGCGACCGCGGCGGCGAGGTCGGGTACTTTGAGGCAGACGTGATGCAGCCCTTCGCCACGCTTGGCAATGAACTTGGCGATGGTCGAGTCCGGCGAGGTGGCCTCGAGCAGTTCGAGGCGGCTCTCTCCGACGGGAACCATCACCAACTTCACCTGTTCATGTTCGACCGTCTCTTCGGGAGAGATGCTGAGCCCTAACTTCTCGTAGAGGGCTTTGGCGGAGGAGAGGGACCTCACTGCTATGCCTAGATGATCGATTTGGAACGTGGGTATCATCCGCGAATTGATGTTAATTTTTTTCAGACCACTTTTCGTAACGTATTCGATTTGCGAGACTTACGCTGTAGGTGTCCACATATTGCCCTGCAAAGTCTTCGATCCAAAGGGGTTGCAGGTAAAGTCTTCCAGAATAACGAGTTACAGTCCACAAACTGCGACGGTCGCGCTTGTGTTGCTTGTCAGCAGAGACGTAGGGAGCCGCGTCTCTGGGCCGGAAGCTGAAGGAATCCGAATTCATGATGTGATTGTCCGACTTCTTCGCGTCTGGAGTAAAGGTTGTTCGTCACAGCGGAGTGAACTTCTGCTGTGGAAAACTGCAACATTGCGGATTTCGCATCTCTTTTGCGGCACCTTCTCTAGGGCAGCTTCGCAATTTCCTCCACCACGGAGTAGGGATCGCGCTTGTGCTCGGCGATTTCGGCCGCCAGGGCGTTGATGTCTCCGAGGTGGGCGCGTGCTTTCTCGAGCATGGCGTCGCGCAGCATTTCTACTAAGCGCTCCTGCCAGTTCTCGACGCTCTTCTTCAGGGCGAGATTTTCTTTCCGCAGGAACTCTTCATAGCTGGCAATGGCATTGGCCAGTTCGGCGACGCCGCTTCCGTCGCTGGCGACTGTCTTTACGATGGGAGGCGTCCAGCCATCCTGGCGCGTGGCCAGCGTCTGCAAAGCGCGGACTTCACGCTCGACGCGGTCGGCGCCGTCGCGGTCGCTCTTGTTGATGACGAAGATGTCGGCAATTTCCATGATGCCGGCCTTGATGGTTTGGACATCGTCGCCCATGCCGGGGACAAGGATCACGACAGTGATGTCGGCGAGGCGAACGATGTCGACTTCATCCTGGCCGACGCCCACGGTTTCGATGAGGATCAGGTCGCG
>QHVR01000276.1 GCA_003223595.1 Acidobacteriota bacterium | reverse complement strand
CTTCTCTTTCGTCGTGTTAGAGTTGGGGACTTCCCAATGGCAAAAAGCGAGGCTGGAGGCGCGGTTCCGGAGCGCCGCAGTTCGGTGCGATGGCTCATCGCCTCTCTGGCGGGGGCGTTCGCGTTCGTCAGCTACGTCCAGCGAATGAACATTTCGGTGGCCGCGGAGTTGATGATGCCCGACCTCGGTCTCACGAAGATCGAGATGGGGCAAATTTTCAGTAGCTTTCTGTGGGGATATGCGATTTTTCAGCTGCCGACGGGCCGACTCGGAGATGCCATTGGACCGCGGATTACGCTCTCAATCGCAGCTCTGATCTGGGGCATCACGACCGTTTTGACGGGACTCCTACCCGCAGTGTTCGTCGCCGGAACTCTGGCGATGCTGGGGTGTATGGTGGCCGTGCGGTTCGTGCTGGGAGTATCGGAAGCGGCCACTTTTCCCGTCGGAAGCAGGGCCATTCGCAACTGGACTCCCCCAAGTGAACGCGCTTTTGCCAACTCTTTCATGATGGTGGGCAGCGCCTCGGCAGCTGCAGCATCTGGCCCATTAGTCTCTTCGCTGATGGTGCATTTTGGCTGGCGTTGGGCGTTTTACATCACTTCTATATTGGCTTTCGCCATCGCGGCAGTCTGGTATGTCGTCGTTCGCGATGATCCTCGCGATCATCCGCGGGTCAGCGCAAAAGAATTGCTGTGGATCAATCCCGAGCGGCCCACGCGTGCCAATGAACGCGCCTCGCTGTTCGAGGTGCTGCGGAATCGCGACATTCTTTTTCTTTCGCTTAGTTACACGTGCGAAGGATATGTGCTCTTCATATTTGTGTTCTGGCTCTACATCTATCTGGTGGAGGTGCGGGGTTTCAGCCTGTTGAACGGTGGGCTAGTCACCAGTCTACCCTGGCTGACTGCGATGGTATTGACTCCCATCGGAGGGCTGGTGTGCGACCGGCTGAGCGAGGCTCGCGGGCGCTTTGCTGGCGCCCGGACCGTCATCATTGTGGGGTACGGCTTATCCGGGGCGTTGCTGTTCGCAGCCGCCAAATCCAACGGGCGTGTCGCCGTGATCGCGGCCTTGTGCGTGAGTGTGGGGGCACTTTATTTTGCTGAACCCGCATTCTGGGCCACCGCGGTTCACTTCTCCAAAGAAAATGCCGGGGCGGTCTCAGGAATCATGAATACTGCTGGAATTCTCGGAGGCATCGTGTCCACCTCAGTTATACCGGTGATCGTGAAGTATTTCGGCTGGCTGCCGGCACTGGGTTCGGGCGCAGCGGTCGCCGTGACCTGCGCGGGGTTGTGGCTGGTGATCGGGCGCAGACCGCCCATGCAGTCTGGGCTTGCCGATTCGCACAGTGAAAGTCGCTCGCGAGATTGAGAGCGTGTATCAGCAGGATCGTTTAGAATCACTGCCGTTCGTGAGCCGGCGGCGGACCGCAAATCTCGATCATGTCGAACCTCCAGATAAAACCGAAGCGCGACTGCATGTGGGACCTGGTCAGCCTCGGCGAAGTCATGTTGCGCCTCGATCCCGGAGATGGGCGCATTTCCACCACCCGCGAGTTTCGGGTGTGGGAGGGCGGCGGCGAGTACAACGTGGCTCGCGGACTGCGGCGCTGTTTTGGCATGGAGACAGCGATCGTCACCGCGCTGGCCGACAATCCTGTGGGCCGGCTGGTCGAAGACTTGATGTTGCAGGGCGGAGTCTCGCAGAGATACCTGCAATGGGTTCCGTATGACGGGGTTGGGCGGACGGTTCGGAATGGACTGAACTTTACCGAGCGCGGATTCGGAGCACGCGCGGCTGTGGGATGTTCGGATCGCGGCCACACTGCCGTCTCGCAACTCAAGCCTGGAGAAGTTGACTGGCAAAAGATTTTCGCCACAGATGGCGCGCGCTGGTTCCACACCGGCGGGATCTTCTGCGCGTTATCGGAAACTACTCCGCTGGTTGCGCAGGAGGCGATGGAAGCGGCCAAGAAATCGGGCGTGATCGTCTCATACGACTTGAACTATCGCGCATCGTTATGGAAATCCATCGGCGGTAAGGCGAAAGCGCAGGAAGTCAACCGGCGGCTGGCGCCGCTGGTGGACGTCATGCTGGGCAATGAAGAAGATTTCACGGCCGCATTGGGATTCGCAGTTTCAGGAGTGGACGAGCACCACGCGAAGCTTGAGGCCGCAGGTTTTAAGAAGATGATCGAGTCCGTGGTGAAGGAATATCCATCTATGGCGGTGATTGCGACTACGCTGCGAACGGCGAAGACCGCCAGCCGCAACGACTGGGGAGCGCTTTGCTATCACGATGGGCGGTTCTACGAGGCTCCGGTGCGCGAGAATTTGGAAATCTACGATCGAGTGGGAGGCGGCGACTCTTTTGCTTCCGGATTGATCTATGGCTTGATGTCGGGGAAAGATCCGCAATGGGCAGTGGAGTGCGGCGCGGCCCACGGGGCGCTCGCCATGACCACGCCGGGCGACACGACGATGGCTACCATGGCTGAAGTACAGCAAGCGATGACCTCGCGAACGGCTAGAATTGAGCGCTGAACTTATGACTGTCAGCAAATTGAGCATCGACGATGTAGTCCGCCGGATCGGGGAGATTGGGATTGTTCCGGTGGTGCGCGCGTCCTCGGTGGAGGAAGCGAACCGTGCGGTGGAGGCGATCTGCGCCGGCGGCATTGGGAGCGTCGAAATTACTATGACGGTGCCCAATGCCGTGTCGGTGATCCGGGAAATCGTGCAGCAGCGCGGGAAAGATGTGCTCATCGGCGCGGGAACGGTGACCAACGCTGCGCAGGCCGAGGCGTGCATCCTCGCCGGAGCTCAATTTCTGGTCAGCCCGGGACTATCGGGCGCGGTGCTGGCGGAGGCAAAGAATCATTCGATCCTGGCGATCCCGGGGGCGCTCACGCCAACGGAATTGATGAGCGCTCAAGAACACGGCGCAACGCTGGTCAAGATTTTCCCTTGCGGAAATGTGGGGGGAGCGAAATATCTTAAATCGCTGAAAGCACCCTTTCCTAAAGCCATGCTTATCCCCACGGGAGGCGTGAATACCGCGAATGCAGCGGATTTCATTGCCGCGGGAGCCTTCGCGCTGGGAGTAGGGGCAGACCTGGTGGATGCCGCAGCACTGCGAGAAGGCAACTTGGAAAAGATCACCAATGCCGCACGGGAACTCGTGAATGCCGTGACTTCCGCGCGAGCGGCGCTGAAAGCGAAGAAAGCATCCTGACCCATGGCAGGCTTAGCTTCGCTCCCCGTTGCTGAGTATTACTGATTCACGCCGCTAGCCAGAACGCCGCCATCCACTGGAAGAATGGTCCCGGTCACAAAGCTGGCTGCGTCGGAGGCGAGGAAGACGGCGGCTCCCACCAGTTCTTCGAGTTCGCCGAAGCGGCCCATGGGGGTGCGCATCAGAACTTCATTGCCGCGTCCCGTACCCACCAGGAGTTTCTCGCTCAGCGGAGTGCGAAAGATGGCGTTGACGCAGATGCCGTGCTTGGCCCATTCAATGGCGAGCGACTGCGTCAGCGAGGCCAGTCCTGATTTGCTGGCGCTGTATGCCGCCACTTCGAAGAGGGCGAGAAATGATCCCATGGACGCGATATTGATGATGCGGCCATAGCGCCGTTCGATCATGTGACGACCGAAGACCTGGCAGGCTCGCAATGCGCCCGTCAGGTTGGTCTCGAGGATGCGGTTCCAGTCCTCTTCCTTGTAGTCGAGGGTAGGAGCACGCTTGGTGACGCCGGCGGCATTGATCAGGATGTCTACTTTGCCGAAGGCGTCGAGGCATGCCTGGAGCAACCGCTCCAACGAACCACGATCGGCGACATCGCAGGTTACGCGGAGCGAGCGCCTGCCGAGAGCTTCAATCTCGCCCGCGAGTTCGTCGACGAGGTCCTTGCGCCGGGCGCTCGAGACAACGTCGGCGCCGCCTTTGGCTAATCCGAGCGCAAGCACTTTGCCGATACCGGAACTTCCGCCGACCACCACCGCGACCTTCCCTGCTAAATCAAGCTGCTTGTA
>QHVR01000322.1 GCA_003223595.1 Acidobacteriota bacterium | reverse complement strand
TCCAGGTATGCCTGCTGATCTTTCCTGAAAGCGAAATCGAATCCGGCATGATGGCTCTTGTGACCCGTATCCGTACTCGCAACGGCGAAGCCTCGGATAAGGCCAGGTGTGTCTCCGGCGGCATTCAAGCCAAGGGGAGCGAGAACAATGCCGTTGCTGCCGCCTCCGCCTTGCATCAGGAAGTCGCCATTCCACTTGTCGGGCATCGCCAATGCGAAGGTGATGGCGAATTCCTCGCCATCAACGCCGCTCCGGCGATTCAAGACTCCTTCGACTCGGCAATAGGCGGGAAGCGGGGCGGTACGAGTTTTATTCCAGGGAATCGGCTCGGTAGTTCCAGCTTCGACGTGAGCGGCCTTAGTGATCTCGAGGCCTGAAATCTTGAGTTCCGTGAGGCTGGTGCATGAGTCTTTGGGTTGGGCGAAGGCTGCGAATGCAACTGTAAAACAGAATATTGCAGAGAAAATCTCGGAACGCATTTCTATCTCCTCATGAATGTCGGCTGCGCAGACAAACTCCGGATAAATGCTGAATCGGTTTTACCTTACCGTCCAATGACGATCACCGTCGCCCACTGAAAATCAGTGCAATCCTAGTAGACTGCGCTGCAAGAGTCCACGTCTCGCACACGCGCGCGCAAATACGCCCGCCGTGACTCGCTCCATAGCCAAGAAAACAGCAGCCTCGCGCCGGGCGCTGACAATCGAAAGATACGTAGTTGCAGGTTAAAAACGTGGGATGGCGGTAGCCTTCGCGCGCAGTCGGGGCAGAGAGGTAGGTTTCCGCTCGGGGCGTAGGTTCTTATCGGTCACGTTAGTTCGTTGATTTTGTCCAGGGTCCAGCGCAAAGGCCAGCAAAACATTTCCTGCCATCGCGTTGGTATACCCAGTGTTGACAAACAGCATACTGTTGAGAATGGCCGGGCCGGCGCCGTTCAGAGAGCCGCCGTGGGCGTGGACTCCATTGGTGGTCTTGAAATCTTGCGCGGTGTCAAAATCCCAGACCACTTGGCCGTTGCGGGTATCATGGGCGCGCAGGTGTCCGTCTAACGATCCGGCGAAGAGGATTCCCGGAATCAGGGTTGGAGGCGCCATTTGGGCCGGGCTGCAGCCGTACTGTCCCGCGCAGGCGGGTTTGGGGGGAGGTACATGCCAGATTTGCTTGCCGGTCTGAAGGTCGAGTGCGAACACGCCTCCACCCACGTTGGGATTATCGAAATCAAAGTCCGAAACAGGGAAGTAGGCATAATGGCTGTTCGCGGCTCCGCCCCATTCCACGCCTCCCAATGGACCGCCTTTTGCTATACGCGTGTTCCATAAAATGCGTCCATGCTGGTCGGGATCGAGCGCATAGATCACGCCAGACTTCTGCGCTGCCAGAACTATCCTGCGGCCATCTGGAAGTGATTTCAGCATCGGAGGGGCGCCGAAGTCGTAGTCATTTCCACGCTCGGGCGGGCAATTGTCTTTCTTCTCGGCCACGCACCCGCTGTTCCAGACGTCCTTGGGCATGAGTTGGCGCGACCACATTTTTTTGCCGTTGCGAATGTCGAACGCAACTATCGCATCCGACATGTCAGTGGGCGGATCGGAATAGTTATTTCCCGTGGCAACATAGATTGCGTGCCCCTTCACATCGAGCGTAGGAGAAGACCAGACTGCAGCGCCGGAAGGTCCGAAGTACTGGACTCCCTGCGAATTCTTGCGCGTGGGCTTGGGCTCTTCCGTGATGGTGGAGGCCTTCCAGACCTGCTGTCCGGTGGAGATATCCAAGGCTATGATGCTGCCCCGGAAGGTGCAGCAGGGGTATGCCGGGTCGGCCGACGCGCCCTCTTCTCCCGATGAAATTGGTACGTATACGCGGTTGCCATGGAGAAGCGGCGATCCGGTTATGCGCGCTGAGGGATGTGGTTCGGGATGAACCTGCCAAATCACCGAGCCATCAGCAACATTTAAAGCGTACACAATTCCATTAGTGTCGCCGAACAGCGCGGTTTTTCCGCCATTGCCGATGGAAATAGCGGTTTTCACGGTGGCGGACGCCTTAAACATCCACCACAGGCATCCGCTTGCAGCGTCCAGAGAGTAGACGGTGCCATCTTCGCTGCCTACAAACAGTCTTCCGGCATAGGAAGTGGGCTGACCGAAAGTGGCCACGGCTCCGGGAAATCCGAATGCCCATTTCAGCTTGAGATCTTTCAGCTGTGCGCGATTCAGTCCTGCGGTACGTGAAGATTGATAGCGGCTGTTGCCCGGCTCTGCTCCCCAGCCGTTCCAGACGCCAGAGTTGGCGGGAGGAGTGACATTGCGAGCGCAGTAGCCGGTAAACGCGACCACCGGAGAGTCGGGCGCGGCCAGGTAAGTTGCGATGGCAAGCTTCTGGGTCTTGGTCAGGCCCCTGGCTTCGAATTTCATGCGGCCCGAATTGAGGGCCGCAAGGATGAACCGCTGCGACATGAGGTGTAGAGCAGCGGGCTCGGGAGCGCGCATATCATTGCCCGGAGTGTGACAACTGGCGCACCTTTTCACAAAAAGGGCGGAACCATCGGGCGGCGGAGTATTCGGCTTTCGCGAACAGGCTGGCAGGGAGAGGACCCCAAGGGCGGCTGCCAGGAGGATGGCGATCCTGGGTCCGTGCGTCCACCATTGTGAAGAAACACCGGGACACACGGCGAGGCAACGCAGTTTCGCACCCGGAACCAAAAGCTTCACGATTGGCCTAGCCGCAAGCATCCGGAGTTAGATGATGGATGGCGCCATAAGTACTGTCTGAGGTGCGTAGAGATAGGTAAAGATTCATTTACAAATTCACGTTGCATAAGGGCAATTCTGGCGAGAGTACGGGTCCTGCTGTATAGACCGAAAGCCAAGCGCGGTACAGGGGCCCTGATGATAACAAAGTGGATGCCTGAGGGCGCTGCTAAAATCTGTACCGACATGGCACCTTCCGACCAGCGCGCTTTTCCAAGGACCATCTTTCATGTCGACATGGACGCGTTTTTCGTTTCGGTGGAAGAGCTCTACGATCCATCTCTGAAGGGCAAAGCGGTTGTGGTGGGCGGACAGCGGAACGAGCGGGGGGTGGTGTCCGCAGCTTCGTACGAAGCGCGGAAGTTCGGGGTGCACTCCGCCATGCCCTTGCGCACCGCGGCGAAACAATGTCCACATGCCATTTTTGTCGACGGACATCCTGAGCGGTATCGCGAGTGCTCCGAAAAAGTCTTTAAGGTGCTAAGTGCGTTCACTCCGCAAGTGGAGATGGCGTCCATTGATGAGGCTTATCTCGACATGACCGGAACGGAACGGCTGCACGGGCCTCCGCTGAAGGCAGCCAGCCATTTGCACCAGCGGATGAAAACCGAGACGGGGCTGAATTGCTCTGTGGGAATTGGAAGTTCACGTTTGATTGCCAAAGTCTCATCAGGGCAGGCGAAACCGAATGGGCTCTTGTGGATCATCCCCGGAGAAGAGGCTAAATTCCTGGCACCTTTGGACGTCCGTGAAATTCCGGGGGTTGGCAAGGTGATGGAAACTCATCTTCACTCTTTGGGGATTAAGAAGGTGGGGGATCTCGCGCGGCTGGAAGAATCGGAACTCAGCCAGCGTTTTGGGAAATGGGGCCTCGCCCTGGCCGGCAAAGCGCGTGGGGAAGACGCGGGCGGATGGTTCGATAGTGAAGTCGGCGCTGATATCGATGCGAAATCAATTAGCCACGAACACACCTATAACGAGGATACGGCCGATCCTGCTCGTCTGGAATCTACTTTGATGCGGTTGTCGGAAATGGTTGGACGTCGTCTGCGCGAAGCCGACTTCCACGCGCGCACCGTGCAGCTAAAGCTGCGCTATAAAGACTTCACCACAATTACCCGCGCTCATAGTCTGGCCAGCGCCACCCAGCTCGATATTGAAATTTTCGAGCAGATCCGGGCTCTGTTTAGAAGCAACTGGAAGAAAGGATGTGAGGTGCGGCTTCTGGGGGTGCAGGTGTCTTCCTTCGGTACGCAAGCCGCGCAAATGGACCTGCTGGACGGTAATCGCCAGCAGCGCTGGAAAAACGCTCTTGCCGCGGCGGACAAGCTGCGCGACAAGTTTGGAGAATCCAGCGTCGGACTTGCTTCGGGAATGCGCGGCAGTTTCCGCGAGCGTACGCATGAGAACCCCGCCGGGTTGCCGGGAAAAGGAAAGGGCTAACAGCAGTCAGTCGTTTCGTCTAGCCGCGGACGCCAAGGCGTTCGTCCTACACTCTCGGCCTTGACCTCTACGGCGGCGCAAACTAAGATTCCCCTTCTCTTTCCGCACCAGTTTGGAGCCTCATATGCGCAAGCTGTCAGTCCTTTGTCCAATCGTTTTTCTGCTCAGTCTGTGCATGCATGCCGCCGATTCGAATCCTCCGTTATTACTGCGTTTTCCGACCGTCAGCAAAACGCAAATTGTTTTCAACTATGCCGGCGACCTGTGGATTGTGAACCGGGAGGGCGGCGAGGCTCGCCAACTTACATCAGGAGTTGGAGTCGAAGTGCTGCCGCATTTCTCTCCGGATGGATCCATGATCGCATTCACGGGAGAGTATGACGGTAACCGAGACGTGTTCGTGGTGTCCGCCACCGGTGGCGTGCCGCGACGACTGACGTACCACCCGGCTGACGAATACGTCGCAGGATGGACGCCGGATGGCAAGAAGGTGATGTTCAACTCCTGGGGCAGCAACTTCATCCATTTTGAGGATCAGCTGTACACGATTCCTGTGGAAGGAGGGCTCCCCACAGCGTTGCCACTGCCGATCGCGGAGGACGCTTCGTTTTCCCCAGATGGAACCCACCTTGCGTATGTTCCGCATCCCAAGTGGCAGCAAGCATGGAAACGTTACCGCGGCGGCCAGACCAGTCCGATCTGGATTGCCAGTCTGAACGACTCCAGCACAATCAAAATCCCGCGGGACAACTCCGATGATCATCATCCCATGTGGGTCGGAGACACTATCTACTTTCTCTCCGACCGCAACGGACCTGTGAGCTTGTTTGCCTATGACGGTAAGACAAAGCAAGTGACAGAAGTTCTGCACAGCGATGGCCTGGATTTCAAGACTGCTTCCGCGGGACCGGATGCCATCGTCATTGAGCAATTTGGAGCGATTAAGCTTTACGATCTGCAAACGCATCAGGCGCACAACGTCGATATCCAGGTGCGCGGCGATGTGCAAGCCGTTCGCCCGCACTTCGCCAAGGTCGAACCCAAGAAAATTCAGAACTTCGGAATCTCACCTACGGGGGCGCGCGCGGTATTCGAGGCATGGGGAGAGATTTTCACGGTTCCCACAGACAAGGGTGATATTCGGAACGTGACGAAGAGTCCGGCCGTAGCGGATCGCGATCCTTCGTGGTCCCCTGACGGAAAATCGATCGCCTATTTCTCCGACGACACGGGTGAATACGAACTCTGCATTCGCGATCAGAATGGATTGGGAACAGCACGGCACATTAACCTCGGCAATCCCCCGTCATTCTTCTACACGCCAACTTGGTCACCCGATAGCAAGAAGATCGCCTACACGGACAAGCGGCTGCAGTTGTGGTATCTGGACCTGGATAAGGCAGCGCCGAAGTTGGTGGACCATGATTACTTCGGCGGCTTCGGTCCGACGCAACTGGGACAGACCTGGTCTCCGGACAACAAATGGATTGCTTATTCCAAGCAACTTCCCAGCGGGCAGCATGCGATTTTTCTTTATTCGCTGGATCAGTCAAAGTCTTTTCAGGTGACCGACGGCATGAGCGATGCCGTGAACCCTATTTTCGATAAGAACGGAAAGTATCTTTACTTCACGGCATCGACGAACGTCGGCCTGACCACGGCGGGGCTTGACATGTCAAGCCAGGAACATCGGGTCACTCGCAACGTATACCTGGCAGTTCTGAGCAAAGACGAAAAATCTCCCCTGGCTCCAGAGAGTGACGAGGAAAAGCCAAAAGAGGAGAAAAAGGCGGATAAGGATAAGGATAAAGATACGGGCAAAGATCAGCCGGCCGAGAAGGATAAAGGAAAAGACAAAAAACAGTCCGCCAGCAGAGTCGCTGGTAATGACAAGAAGCCCGACGATCAGGATAAAGAGAGGGACAAGAAGGAGGAACCGGTGATCGTCAAAATCGATATTGACGGTATCGGCCAGCGCATCCTCTCGCTACCGATCCCAGGCAAAAACTATTTCGGCATGCAAGCGGGAAAGACCGGGATACTATTCCTCGCTGAAGGGCCAACGGTGCTTGCGGAAGACGATTTTCCCAACGTGCCGCAAACGATTCAGAAGTTCGAGTTGAGCAAGCGGAAGGTCGACAAAGTCGTGGAGGATGTGAACGACTTCGCGGTGTCCTTTGATGGAGAGAAAATTCTTTACCGTAAGGGAGAGTCCTGGGCGACAGCTTCTTCGGATGATTCTCCGGGTGGAGGCGGCGGAAGTACTCCCAAACCCGGTTTTGGTCCGTTGAAACTTGATGGGTGGCAAGTCTACGTTGAACCGCGGGGGATGTGGAAGCAGATCTATAACGAGACCTGGCGGATCGAGCGCGATTTCTTCTACGACCCGCACTATCACGGACTCGATCTTGAGAAGGCGAAGAAGAAATACGATCCTTATCTCGATGGAATCGCTTCACGTGATGAGTTGACCTATCTTTTCCAGGAGTGCCTGGGCGAGATGACAGTAGGGCATATGTTTGTGGGCGGCGGAGAGACTCCGCAACCCAAGAAGTTCAAGGGTGGATTGTTGGGCGCAGATTATAGCCTGGAGAACAATCATTACCGCGTCGCCAAAGTCTACAACGGAGAGAACTGGAACCCAGGCAACGAAGCGCCGCTAACGCAACCTGGCGTCAACGTCAAAGCCGGAGATTATATCCTCGCGGTGAACGGGCGCGAGCTGCATGCCTCCGACAATATTTATAGCTTCTTCGAGGAGACGGCAGGGAAGCAGGTGCTGTTGAAAGTGGGCTCGAATCCAGACGGCAAGGATTCGCGTGAAGTCACGGTTGTACCGGTGGAGAGCGAAGAACACCTGCGCCATCTGGAGTGGATCGAGAGAAATCGGCGCCGTGTGGATGAGGTCACCGGCGGAAAGATCGCGTACGTGCACGTGCCGAATACCGCTGGCGAGGGATATACCAGTTTCAACCGGTACTTCTTCTCGCAGGTTGGCAAAGAGGGCGCCATTATCGACGAGCGCTTCAACGAAGGTGGACAGTTAGCCGACTACATTATCCAGTATCTAAACCGGCCGGTGATGAGCAAGGTGGTCACGCGGGAAGGGCAGGACTGGTTCAGCCCCTCGGAGGCGATCTTTGGGCCGAAGGTCATGATCATCAATGAAATGTCAGGTTCCGGAGGAGACGCGCTGCCCTGGTACTTCCGAAAAGCGGGAATCGGTCCGCTAGTGGGTAAACGAACCTGGGGCGGACTGGTGGGTATCGGCGGTTATCCCGAACTGATCGACGGCGGTCGAGTGACCGCTCCTCGCGCCGCGATCTATGGTTTGAAAGGCGAGTGGGAGGTGGAAAACCATGGAATCGCGCCCGATGTGGAAGTGGATCTCGACCCTGCGGTCTGGCGGCAGGGAAAGGATGCGCAACTGGAGAAAGCGATCGATGTCGTGATGCAGGCATTGAAAGATAATCCGCAACCGGAGATCAAGCGTCCGCCATATCCCAATTATCACGAGAACGACGATTTGGGGCAGCACTAAGGGCCGCGAAAGGAGAGTCTGATGTTACGACCGATGTTGCTGATCTTGCCTTTGATCCTGGGCGGTATCGTGCTGGCCGCCGGAAGGAGTTCCTCCCCCCGCGGCGTGCTGCTTGTGGCAAACAAGGGTGACGCGACTCTGGGGATCATTGATGCGAAAGCCGGTACGCAAGTGGCCACGGTTGCGGAGGGCGGAATCACTGGCCACGAGGTCGTGGCCTCGCCTGATGGGAAGCTTGCGTACGTCCCGATCTACGGAAATTCCGGCGTGGGCAAGCCCGGCACGGACGGCAGCAATATGATCGTGGTGGACATCGCCTCTCGGAAAGTGGTGGGCAATCTTGATTTTGGACATGGAGTACGTCCGCATTGCCCGATGTTTGGGCCGAAGGATGGACTGCTCTACGTGACCACCGAACTCGAAAACTCGGTCGCCGCCATTGATCCGCGCAAGCTGAAGATTGTTGCCACGATTCCAACCGGACATCCTGAATCGCACATGCTGGCGATTACCCACGACGGGCATTATGGATACACGGCCAACGTGGGATCCGGGACCGTGTCTGTGATCGATCTGGAGTCGCGAAAACTGATCGATACCATTGCAGTAGCGCCGCAGGTGCAGCGCATTTCACTATCGGTCGACGATCGCTTGGCCTTTACTTCCGATCAGACCAAACCTCAACTTGCCATCATTGATACACGCGCGCGCAAGGTCCGCAACTGGGTCGCTCTGCCTGCTTCTGGATATGGAACAGCCGCGACGCCGGATGGAAAATGGTTAGTGATTGCGCTGCCCGCCGCAAAGAAAGTTGCCGTCCTCAATCTGGACACGCTCAAGGTTGAGCACCTCATCGAGGTACCAGCAGCCCCGCAGGAGGTATTGATTCGTCCAGATGGCGCGGTGGCGTATGTATCTTGTGACGCCAGTCATCAGGTGGCGGAGATTCAAACTTCAAACTGGAGTTCGCGGCTGATCGATGCCGGTCCGGGCGCTGATGGTTTGGCGTGGGCTCGCCAGTAGCGCATCATCTAGCTTCGTGTCGCCCGGAAGAAATGCGTCCGCGGCAAGTCTCAGTGGTGAGGGATGGGCTATTCTAGCGGCCGGCTGACGCCAGCAGTGAGCCCACCCCGGGCTTGAATCCGTAGTAGTCTCCGACCATCTGCAGTTGCTCGATAATCTGCTCGTCATAGCGTTCTTTTAGTGCCGGCGTCAGAACGTTGTGCTGTGCATTGGGATCGCTAGGAAGATCGAACAGATAACTTTGCGCAGGAGAATCGTAGGTGGTGTAGAGATAGTGTCCGTCGGAAGTGAGAATTCCGTAGACTGCACGTACATCGGAAGCCAGAAGCAGATCGCGCTGGGGATAGGCGTCGAGTTCCTGCCTTGTACGGGTGAGCAGAGGACGTCCGTAGAGAGGATTCTGGCGAATTGGACGATGGCCCAGCAGGTAGTAGAGAGTGGGCGTAATGTCAGTCAACGTCGACAGCCTGGCATCGTCATAAAAAACATGGCTGCGCAAGTGCGCGGGTAGATGGACGATCAACGGAACGCGCATGATCTCGGGCCATATCGATGTTGAGTGGCTGGTGCGGCCAAACTCGCCGGTAGCATCGCCATGGTCGCTGGTAACGATGATGATGCTGTTGTCGTAGAGTCCGCGTTGCTTCAGGTAATTGAAGAATTGACCAAAGCAGGAGTCGACCCAGTGGACTTCATAGGTGATACGAGTCTGGAAACCGGGACGGTCGGGCCAGTGCTGCGATTTGGGAGATGGAACATCATTGCGCGCAAACTGATGCACATTCATCGGCTGCGTGTAAAACAGCACCGGCTCCGACTTGTTGGCGCGCGAGTCCAGATGGTTCTCCAGTTGCTGGACCGTAGAACAAGCTTCGTACTGGTTCCAGAGTTGCTTATCTGCGTCGAGCTTGGTGAGCGTGTCTGCGGGTGCGAACAGTTGCTTGAGTACAGTATCGAAACTGGCAACCAGCTCATAATTGTCCGTACGAGCCAGGGTGCGCAAACTGTTTACGGAGTCGAACGGCTGGGGAAAATGCGTATGCAGCAATTGGGCTCCCGCCCAAATCGCAGGTTCGGAGATACTTGTGCCGGCATACTGACTATAGGTTTTGCTGAAAACAATGCTGTCGCTCGCGAACGCGTCGAGATTAGGCGTGTAGTCGACGCGAGAGTTGTACGCTCCAAGATAATCTGCGCGCATCGAGTCAATTACAAAAATGAAAATATTTGGGCGTTGCCCCCGAGTTCGCGAGAGATCATCTACTAGTCGCACACCACGGCGGATATGGGTGTCGCGGATGTTCGTGTACTCGCGCAGGATGCGGCAAAGGTCACCGCAATTCTCCTGCCGGTGGTTGCCTAGTATGGAATGGGCGAGCTGGAAGGAAGCGTCTCGACTGCCGTATTGCTCGAGTGTCAGCGAGATCTCATCGTCAGTCGATCCGAGAGGTTTGCCCCAGAAAATCTCCGTGAATTGAAGACCCTTGTAAACGAAGGCACTCACCAGCAAGATTCCCACAATGGCTGCCAACGAATAGCTGGTGCGCTGGGGACGTAAGCGGTAAACGCACAGGCTCATTGAGACCCAAAAAATGAGCGCCCACGTGCCTCCAACGAAGCCGTTCCAGTCCTCGCCTCCAATGAAGGAGCGCGACATCGCGGCGAGCCCGACAAGAGTCGCGACCAGGCACCAGATGGCGAGCGCCTTCGGGGTCGAGAGTCGGTCTGCTGACATCCGGGTAACAAAGGGCCGCGCGATCCAGAAGCCCCAGAGCGTCAGTGCTAAGGACAAGCCGAAAGCATATGCCCAAGCCATCCTGCCATCGAAGCTCATGGCGTGATCAAGAAAGCGCACAAGCACAAGCCAGAGCGCGACAACAATGGTCGCGACAACAGTCCCAGTCCGGACCATGCGCGGCCTGGAAGTTTTCGATGCAAGGAGATAAATGAGATTGAGAACAGAGACAAACGCGGTTGCGAGCGCAAGAAGTCCCGCAAGTGGAACTCGAATGTTCCGGCCGCCTTGTACCCCTGAGTTTGAGCGCCAACTGCATATACGGCACTCACCGTGAAAGCTACAAGTAGTCCTGATGAATACGGAAAGGAAACGACTTGTGCGCTTCCCGAAGTGTCAGTCCGAGACGGGTAGCGGAATGTCGACAATGACAGGATTATGGCGGGGATTAGCGATGCCATCGCCCACAGGTACGCTGCCGCCGTGTCTTGAAGTCCTGAAAGAAACGGCCGTACGCTGAGATAGATACCTACGGTTGCGAACAAACCAGCAGTAACCAGGAAAGTTGACTGCTTGAGCCTGGGGCGTTCGTGCCCAGGCGCAATATACGGAGTAATCAGCCCGCAGGCGCTGGCGATCCAGTACTGCGTCGCCTGCTGATGCGTGAACCAGGGCATCCATGCATAGGGGGGCGCCTTAATGAAAGCACAATATGTGTAGGGCAGAAACGCAAGCAGGCAATAGAGGGAGGTCAGAATGAAGTAGATGCCCGCGATCAATTTCAGCGTCGTTTGGGCTGCCAGTTTCACGGAATCTACTCCAGACACACGAATGCAGTGTTTGCCTGATCATTGTCGTTGAGCGAGTTGTGCGCGGCAAGTTACGCCGGAGGAGGGACACCCAGTCAGGAGCGTGCTAGCAGGGTGACCAAAGTACCAGTTTCGCTACTACTTCGGTGCGGAGAGCTCCCCCATGATCAGCTAGGATGAAAGGGTACATTGGGGACACCCGACAATGCCCAGTCCGGCCGCCAGCAAGAGCCTAGTGCCCGTCTCCCCTATCGTGCTTTTCGCCAGAAATTTCATTAAATACCCGGCGATGCTCGGCTCGATCATCCCCAGTTCGCGTTTCCTGGTTAAAGATCTCATGTCGATGATCGACTGGGAGCAAACCCGAGTTCTGGTTGAGTTCGGTCCGGGCGTGGGAACCATTACACGGGAAGTCCTCAAACGCATGCGGCCGGATGCGGTACTTCTGGCCATCGAGCTTAACGAAGAATTTGTGCAGTATCTGAGCGGCGCAGTTCGCGACCCGCGGCTGCGAATTGTGCATGGCTCCGCCGCACACGTTCGAAGAATTCTGGCAGAGCAGGGCCTTGCGCCTGCGGACTGCATCATTTCAGGTTTACCTTACAGCTTACTGCGAGAAGAACAGCGAAAAGAGATCGTCTCGGAATCACGCCAGGCCTTGAAAGCGCAAGGCTCGCTGCTTGTTTTTCAATACAATCCAAAGGTCTTGCCATATTTGCGTGCGAGTTTCAGCTCTGTCAGATCGGGCTTTCAATTGTTCAACATCCTGCCAGCGAGAATTTTTCATTGCACCCCTTGAGCAGCGACTTCTCAGTGCCGCTCTTTCATTGACTTGC
>QHVR01000275.1 GCA_003223595.1 Acidobacteriota bacterium | reverse complement strand
TCTTGTTGCACCGCGTCGCGGTCAGCCTGGGACGGCGCAGGGCTCTCCAGTACCGCGGCCGGTGCAGCGTCGAAAATTGCCTTCTCAGCATCTGCCGAGGACTTAGACACGCTCTCGGCGACGGCGGACTCCACCGGAACCGGCGCCTGTGCCGCGTACGCGCTTGCGACTTGTTCGAGTTCTTTGACCGCCGCCGTTACCGCTTCTGCCGCCGCGCTGCCGACCGCGCTCAGATCCTGCAGCGCTTCGGGCGCAACTGTCGCCGGAACCGACGCGGAGACTGCCGGCAGCGAACTCAGCGAATCGGCTGTCATGGATCCCGCATGACCGGTCTCCGCCGCGGCAAACTCTGCATACGCCTTCTGCATTTCCTCTTCCAGCGAAATGCCAGTCTCTTCAGGAGCTAACGCCACAGAAACCGCGGTCCAGCGAGAAGCGTGCGAAACGGACTGCCCCACAGCCGCAGCAGCCGCCATGGTCACAGGCTCGCCAGCCGCTTCCGGTACCTCCTGCGACGAAGGCGCTATCGCAGCCGTCACACTCTGCTCCTCAGTCGAGTCTTGCGAATGACCAACGGCCGCCGAAACCTGTTCAGGTTCCGCAGCAGCTTTCGTTTCACTCTCTTTGCTCTCGCTCACGACCTCAGTTGCGGCGGCTTCTGGTGCTGGCGCAGGCGCCTCCGAACTCCCAGCCTGAACTGCCGCAATCTCCGACACCGGTTCATCGCGGTTTGGCTCCGCGATCTTGCCCTTGATGCGCGCGGCCGCGGCGGCCAGCGCCGCAATCTCTTCCGGAGTCACATCCTTCGGCAGCCCCGCATTCGCCAGCGCTCCAAGATCAACTGTCCCCTCAGATTTCTGCGCAGCGGGAGCCTCGACCGCCATCTCCCGGAACTCAGTTCGAGCATTCTTGGACGCAATCGGAACCACCGTCTCTTCCGGCTCCGGCTCCTTTTCTTTCTCTTTCTTCTTCGACGGGAACGCAATGCGATTCTTCCAGCCCGAATCTTCCTCTACGACCATCGTCTTGTCGAAACGAGCATCTTCAGCAGCAGCGATTCGCCCAAAGCGGCCCGGTTTCGAAGGCTCGTTGCGCGGCACAATCTTGTCTTCCAGCTTGCTCAAAGCGCTAAGCAGCTCGCTGGCTTCAAAGGGCTTGACGATATAGCCGTCGGCGCGAACCCGTTTGGCCTCTTCTGGTTTGAAAGGCTCCAGCTTGCCCACCGTCAACAGGATGGGGATGCGGGACGTGTCTCCCACTTCCTTGACCCGCTGGCAAACTTCCAGCCCGCTGTACCCGGGCATGTAAACGTCAAGCACGATCAGATCCGGCCGTTGCTCCCCAATCTTTTTGAGCGCCGCGGAGCCGTTATTGACCGTAATTACTTCGTATCCCGCGTCCGCGAGAATTTTCCGCCCCATGTTCTGAGCGGTTACGCTGTCATCGGCAAGCAGTATCTTCCGAGCCAAAAGGGTTCCTCTGATGAGGGGAGATATCGCGAAGGTAACCTGCCCTCCAACCTAAGTCAATGATCCGGAAGGGAGGTAACTGGTTACTACTGGTCAGCATCTAGTGCGTGAAGCCCTACGGGCACCACGCTCGCTGCGCTCGCGGGGCGAACGATGGCGTCCCCCTCCACGCGCTAAAAGGGATTGATCTTTTTCAATCCTTTCTTCTTATGCTTCTTGCTGCTGGAAAGATCCGCTTCGCTGGCGGGAGTCGAGTCGCCCGCCGACGCCGATTGCCCCTGCTGCTGAATCTCGTTGACCTGTGTAGGTGGAGGTAACGGCTGATCACTGCCCGTGTCTACTGGTTTCAACTCGTTCGGATCTGCCGCAGGCGTGGGCTTGAGTTCATTGGGATCCGGCGAGTTCGCAGGCGTTGGGACGCTCGGATTCGATGAAGTCGTCTTGGCAAACGGTGTTCCGCCAGGAACCGTGGTATCGCTGGCAGGAGGAAGATCTGCGCCCGGTTTGCTGATGATCTCCACGCCTACACTCTTCTCGCCGGAGCCACCAGCATCAGGCATGCCTGCAGCGCCGCGAACTTCTCTGCTGACGACACTGGTCGCTGAGACTACTTCCGGATCCACCAGGCTGGGGTCGCCGTGTTGCGCGGCCGCGGCTACATCGGGACCTTTCTTGATCAGTCCCATCATTCTCTGCATGGCGGTAGTTTCACCGCGGCTGTCGATTTCGGCCTTGTTCTGGGCCACCGCAGCCTTCGTGGGACGCGGGATGGGCTGATGCAGCGCGGCCAGCCGCTTCTTGGCATCGTCATAACGATCCATCAACGGATAACGCGTGATGATCTTCGAATATTCCCCGCTCGCCTCTTTCGTCAGTTCTCCGATGTACTTGCCCTTGCCAGCCTCGCTGGTGCAGCCACGGGGCAAGCCGTGCTCGTCGCATGTCGGAGCACTGCGGACGCGCGCGATCTGCGCTTCGAAGTTTTGTCCCAGCAGAAAAAGCGCCTCATCCGCCCGGCTGTACAACGGGTATTTATCCACCAGCGACTGCAAGCGCGCAATCGATGCCGGATAAGATTCGCGCAAATAGTAGAACCGTCCAATGCCGAATTCCCGGTCAGCCAGCACTTCCTGCACCTGCAGCAGCTTTTGCTTGGCTTCCGGCACCAGCTTGCTGTCGGGATAGGTCAGGATCAGCTTGCGGTATTCATCTTCCGCGCGTTTGGCGTGGGTGAAGTCGCGATCCGATTTTTCCATCTGCTGGTAATGAATGTTGGCGATCTTCAGCTGCGCCTCAGCGGCTTCCGACATGTTGGGGAAGAA
>QHVR01000274.1 GCA_003223595.1 Acidobacteriota bacterium | reverse complement strand
CTCCCGCACAAAGTAAACGCCCTTGATCTCCCGCAGATCCATCGCGATCACGGTGCCCGCCGTATTCAGAACTTCCAGCTTGCCTTCGTGCAGGAAATTCGCTGGAGACACGTATCCCGACACCGAATCCCGGTCCATCTTCCGGACAATCACTTTCTTATGAGTCGAAGGCATGAAAATAACTGATCACTTGCCGCTTCTTCCTGAAGAAGAATGGGCCTAAGCTGCCGCTGCCGAGCCGTAGCCACTGAGACTGCGGTCTCGATTCTCGCACTTTTCCCGGCAAAACTCCCGGAATCCGCCTTGGCAGTAGCCAAAATGTAAACGGTGTGTTATTTTCTTGTGCTTGCCGCAGAGTTTCCGCTTCGTCTAAGTCTAATGTATTTAGCCACTTGCATCCCCGTGGCTCGGCCCTGCTTTAGCGGTCGCTTAAGGGCTGTGGAAATCCTGTGGAAAGTACGGCTCGTCGGCCCCGCATCTCCGGCCCGGCAAGTCGCCTAACGCGAATGGCTGATTACATTTACACCATGGAAATCCGGCTGACGCCGGACCAACTCAAAGGCGTCGGACTGGTTCAGGACGTTGCCCGCGCTGCGGGCATGAATCTTTACCTTACCGGCGGCGCCATCCGCGACATCATCAGCGGATTCACCATCCGCGACCTCGATTTTACGGTCCAGGGCAACCCCCTCAAGCTGCAAAAAGATTTCGAGAAGGCCGGCGCCAAAATTGCCGCGGTCGAGGAAGACGTTCGCACCATCTTCCTCTCCCTTCCCGGCAACGCCCGCGCCGAAGTCAGCATGGCGCGGACCGAGCGCTTCGAGAAGACCGGCAAACCTCCCATCGTCATGCCGGCCACCATTCACGACGATCTTCGCCGCCGCGACTTCAGTATCAACGCCATGGCGCTGTCGCTCAACGAAGGATCGCGCGGCTTGCTGCTCGATCCCTTCAATGGCGTCGCCGACATCGAAGCCAAGCTCATCCGCATCCTGCACAACTATTCCTTCCTGGAAGATCCCTCGCGTCTGATTCGGGCCACGCGTTTCTCCGCCCGTTTTCATTGGCCGCTGGAGGAACGCACTCAGGCCCGCTATGACGCAGCGAAGGAAGGGAAGTACATCGACCACATCCTGCGCAGCTCCATCGGGCACGAAATCGCCGCGCTAGCGCATGAAGACGATCCACTGAACGTCGTCAAGATGCTGGAGAAGGAAGGCTGGCTGCCTGTGCTTCACGAGCGCTGGACTACTGCCAAGGCCGATCTCAATGGTCTCAGCGCGTTGATGAAGACTCGCCAGCAGATGGTCGATCTCGGGTACACGCCCGATGCCGGACCTGCAGTCATGTATTTCCTGACCGGACACTTCTCCGATAAAGACATCGCGGAAATTCAGAAAATGATTCCGCGCAAGGATCTGGTGGAAGCCTGGCGCGACATCGAAGACCACGCCAAAGAGCTGGCCAAGCGCCTGAGCGGCAAAGAGGCCGCCACCCCATCGCGTACCTGGCAACTGCTTTCGTCCGCGCGCCCGGAAATGGTGCTGTTCCTGGCGGTCACGGCGAAGCAGCAGGCAGTCGAGCAGAAGATCAAGAATTATCTGACCAAGTGGCGGCAGATCCAGCAGAAGATTCCGCTTCCTGAAATGACGGAGCTGCTCATCACGCCGCAATTGCCGGAGTATCCAAAAATTGCGCACGATGTCTTCATGCTGTTGCTGGACGGCAAGCTGCGCTCGCGCACCGAGACCCTGAAATTCCTCAAACCATTCGCCCCGCCACCGCCTCCACCGCCTCCTGCTCCACGCCGTGGACGCGCCGCCAAAGCCGCTGCTGAGGCCTCCGCGGCCGCCACTGCTGCCCAGAACGCGGCGAAAGCCGCAGCCAAGCCCGCAACGAAAGGCAAGAAGGGGAAGGCCGCCGTGGTGGCCGCACCGGCACCCCCGCCCGCAGCCGCCGCGCCACCGCCACTACCCAAGCCGCAGCCCAAAGTGAAAGCGCCCCCAAAACCGGCGCCCAAGAAGCCGACCAAACCTGCTCCAAAGCCCGGCAAAAAAGCCAAGAAGCATTAGCGTACGGATACGCTTGGGCTGTCCACGAAAACAAGCCAAGTTGGCCCAACAAAAAATCAGAAGCAGTGTAGGGAAATCGTCCTATAATGGCCGAGTATGCGCCCTTTGGTTTCCATCGCGGCGTTCGCATTTTTCCTCACTGTGCCCCTCTGCGCCCAACGCGGCGGTGGCCACGCCGGTGGATTCGGCGCAGCGCGCGGCATGAGTGGCGCTCACATGGGCGGCGGCCATTTCTCCGGCGGAATGCACTCCGGATTTTCTGGCGGCGCTCACCGATCCACTTCTTCCGCAAACGGATTCCGCGGCAACCGCGGTGGTCAGTTCAACGTTCGACGACCTGGCAATCAGTTCTCAAATTGCTTCGGTGCCTTTTGTGGCCATCCGGGATTGGATTCCTCATCATGGGGTGGTATTAATTACAACGTTCGACGACGTGGCAATCAGTTCTCCAACTGCTTCGGCGCGTTCTGCGGTCACGACAACTTTAGGTCTCGTTGGGGGCGCAATCGAGGAAATTGGGGTTGGGGCTGGGGATGGAGCTACTACGATCCCTGGCTGTGGAGTTCGTGGGACTACGATGATTACAGGTTCGATCGCGACTACTATCGCGAGCGCGCCCTCGCCCAGCAGTGGAACGAACAACAATTAGAAGAATCCCGCATGCGTGAGGAAGAAGCACAACCCGACCACGATGAGAATTCCTATCACCGTCGTTCCTATTCCCGCAACGCCCAGCCTGTAAACGACGATCAACAATCCACCACGCCGTCTTCGCCCACCGTGCTGGTCTTCCGCGACCGCCACCAGAAAGAAGTCACAAACTACGCAATCATCGGGCAAAATCTTTTGGATCTCACGCCGCAGCATCACGAAAAGATTCCGCTCGCGAATCTGGACCTACCCGCGACCGCAAAAGCCAACGACGATCGGGGTGTCACCTTCCGTGTTCCCGGCTCTCAGGAAGGTCAGTAGTACCTCCCTAGGTAATTCCCACTCACCGCATCCCACGCCCGTTCGCTGCATCCAACAGTGCATTGGCCCGACAGGCGTTTTTTTTCAGCCCAGGGCCTAGTACATTGAAATCAAGCATTTAGGCCGCGATCGAATATCCTGGGGAACCTCTTGCTACACCGGTGACTCGCAGGGATAACCGTTGCTTGAATGCTAGAATGCTTAGAACCCCAATATGCCTCTAAAAACGCTGTTCCTCAATCCTCCCTCTTTTGAAAATTTCGACGGAGGCGCTGGCTCTCGCTGGCCCGCCACCCGCGAAATCGAAAGCTTTTGGTATCCGGTGTGGCTGGCCTATCCCGCGGGAATGTTGGAAGGCGCCCGCTTGCTGGATGCGCCTTCCCATCACGTTTCGGGGGAAGAGACGATCAACATTGCGCGGCAGTACGAGTTTCTTGTGCTCTTCACTTCCACCCCCGGGTTTCCTGGCGATATGCGGCTGGTGAAGGCCATCAAGGCTGCCAACCCTTCCATCAAGATTGCCTTTGTCGGACCGCACGTTTCCGTGCTGCCTGAGAAATCCTTGCGGGAGTGTCCGGAGATTGATTTCGTTTGCCGCAAAGAATTCGACTTCGCGGTCGTCGATTACGCAAAGGGGAAGCCGCTAGAGGAGATTCCCGGAGCCTCGTTCCTGAAGGATGACAAGATCGTCCACAATCCCGATGCCCCGCAGATTCAGGATTTGGATTCGCTGCCCCACGTCACCGAGGTCTACAAGCGCGATCTGGACGTCACCAAGTACAACGTACCTTTCCTGTTGAATCCATATGTGTCGCTTTACACCACCCGCGGCTGTCCGGCTCAGTGCACTTTCTGCCTATGGCCGCAGACCTTGAGTGGACATCCCTGGCGCAAGCGCTCCAGCGATGACGTTGCCCGCGAAATGGCCAAAGCCAAAGAGTTCTGGCCCAATGTGAAAGAATTCTTTTTCGACGACGACACTTTTAACATTCAGAAGGCGCGCACGATTGAACTCTGCGCCAAGCTCAAGCCGCTCGGATTGACCTGGTCCTGTACCTCACGCGTGACTACTGACTTCGAAACTTTGAAGGCCATGAAGGAAGCGGGATGCCGTCTGCTCATCGTCGGCTACGAATCGGGCGATCAGCAGATTTTGAAGAACATCAAGAAGGGCGCCACCATCGAGCGTGCGCGCCAGTTCACCAAAGACTGCCACAAGCTCGGACTTGTCATTCACGGCGACTTCATCATGGGTCTGCCCGGCGAAACGCCGGAGACCATCAATAACACCATTGCCTTCGCCAAGGAACTCGACGTCGAAACCATCCAGGTTTCGGTGGCGCACGCGTATCCCGGAACCGAGCTCTACGACTACGCCGTGAAGAACGGGTTCATTGTCGGCGACAACAAGATGGTCGATGAAGGCGGACATCAGCTGGCCCACATTCAGTATCCCGGCCTTCCCGCGGATGAAATACTTTCGGCCGTGCATCGCTTCTACGACGAATATTATTTCCGTCCCAAGGCTGTGTTTCGCATCCTGA
>QHVR01000011.1 GCA_003223595.1 Acidobacteriota bacterium | reverse complement strand
TCATTGGCCAACGAAAAGATGAACATTGCGAGAGGCCACAGATAAACTGGTTCCATCGCCTGGGTCTGGCGCGCTCACACGCCGTCGACTGATCCAAGGTCTCGCCGTTCTCGCGCCTGTCGCGATGCTTACGAAGACCCAATCAACAGTTGCTCCGCTACGGTCATCGGCCACGAACTCAGCTGACGTCCCGCTCAGTCCGACGGTTCTTCCTATGGGTATACGCTCACGCTTCGTCAACAACGTCAACGGTCTCCGAATGCATGTGCTGGAGGCGGGCTTCGAGGCGAAGGGGAGGCCTTGTGTCCTTCTCCTTCACGGATTTCCCGAGCTTGCCTACAGCTGGAGAAAAGTGATGCTTCCCCTCGCCTTGGCGGGGTTTCATGTGATCGCTCCAGACAGGAGGGGCCACGGGCGGACTTCTGGCTGGGACGTTGGTTACGACGACGATCTCGATCCCTTCGGTACGCTGAATCTAGTCAGGGACATCCTGGCACTGGTTTCGGCCTTTGGTCACAAGTCTGTGGCGTCCGTGATCGGGCACGACCACGGCTCACCGATCGCCGCCTGGTGTTCCGTCGTGCGCCCCGATGTTTTCCGCTCCGTTGTGATGATGAGTGCTCCGTTCGCAGGCCCACCGACGCTGCCCTTCGACACTGCCGATGCTGCGCCAGCGGAACTGCCTGTCGACCACATCTATGAAGAACTGGCGGCGCTGAAGCCCCCGCGCAAGTACTACATGAAGTACTACGCGACCCGCGAAGCTAACGACAACATGTGGCACGCTCCGCAGGGAGTGCATGCCTTTTTGCGCGCTTACTACCACATGAAGAGTGCAGACTGGAAGCAAAATACCCCGTTTCCCCTCAAGGAGAGAACTGCTAGCGAGTGGGCGAAGCTGCCCCGGTACTACGTGATGGATCTGGATAAGGGAATGGCGGAGACTGTCGCTCCAGAGATGCCCTCGGCAGCCGCCATCGCCGCGTGCAAGTGGCTTCCTGAGGATGAACTCAGTGTCTATAGCATGGAGTATGGAAGGACCGGGTTCCAGGGCGGACTCGAGGGCTATCGCCTCAGGTGGATCAGAAAATACGCTGCGGAATTGCAAATGTTCTCTGGCCGCACGATCGATGGCCCCTCACTTTTTGTTGCAGGAAAGAGCGATTGGGGTGTTTATCAAAACCCTGGAGACCTGGAGAAAATGCAGAATACGGCGTGCGCCCGAATGCTGGGGGTACATTTGGTAGACGGGGCCGGCCACTGGGTTCAGCAAGAGCAGCCTGAGGCGGTATGCCAATTGCTCGTGCAGTTTCTTCATGACAAGGCTCACCACGTGAATACACCTTAATCCGTGCGGTATCGTGAGGACACCTAGTTAAGAGCGTGGAACCGGCGCCCTATCCTAATTGCTTACGAGTGGCCTGATCATGTTGGCAGACACGCCGCGGGAGACGCGTATACGCGGTCGGAACTCGAAAGCATGATGCGCAATGCGGGCTTCACCGCCCATGAGTTCCATCCCATGCCGCCGTCGCCGCACTCTGTGGTAAGAGAGGTGAGGATCTGCTTCGCAAAGTCGGCGCGATTTCGGAACTCAAAGGGATCCATTACTGGTCGGCTAGTCATAAGCAGTGGCGGACGTTAGTTGAGGGTGCCTACGCTTTGGCCAACTCGCCGCCAAGTCACCGTCGCCCAGACTTCACCCCTACTGAGATGAAGAACGGCAACGTGTTCTACTACGAGCAAACCGACAACCTGGCCGGGGAGATTATCTACCGAATGACCGTTCTGCAGGCTTCGGACAGCCGACTAGTTTTTAGCGTCGAGAACGTTACGACTGTACGGCATTCGTTCATACCGCTCCTTCATCCAAGTGAGCTACAGTCGATATATTTCATGGAACGTGAATCGGACAACGTCTGGCGGTTTTATAGCATTGTCCGAACTGGGAAGAGGGCTAGCCGCCTGATTGCCGGTAATGAGTCTGCTGCCGTCAATCGCGCTGTCGCCTTTTACCGTTACTTCGTCGGAATTCCCATGACGCAAGAACCACCGGCGGCGCGCTGAAGGAAGCTGAAGGAAGACGAGGGCGGGCCTATTCTCACGAACAGCCGTGCATGTTGAAAGTTCGTGATCGGAATATTCCACGAGCTTCGTATTTTCTGCCCGTTTGGCTCGAGAATCCGACGTTGACCCCGTAGATGCTAGGCGGGGGGTCCTCCGTTTAGTCTGGGTCAGTCTGTTTTTGGAGATTGTCTGCCGCTCTGGTGAAAACGCTCTTCGCGTTTGTGCCGACCAACCGCAGTGCCCCGATCACAAGAATAAGCACGAAGAGCAGCATAACTGCATATTCTGCGATGTCCTGACCATCTTCACTCGACCAAATATTGTCGCGTCCTCGCATCGTGGCAGGCCCTTTTTACGGGTTTATACTCTTGTGTTTTTCACTCCGCAATTTGCGCTTGATCAAAAACTCGGCATTCAGGAGTGATTGGCGCAATTTGGCGCAATCCAAAGGGGCGATTGTCGGTAGCACACGATATGTCCGATTAGCACGTTATGTCCGCTTAGCGCGAGGGTAAGAGACCCCGGCAAGCATGGATGCGTACCCGAAGGCTGCGATGGAGCGGGCAATGAGAGTACAGGACGTGGAAGTTGCAGATGCCGAAGAAGATCGCTTTGGCCCCATTTGCGTTTTTCCCTTTGCTAACATCTCTAACGCGCTCCCAAAGTGTCAGCCACTGCCTGTGGCGCAAAGCCGCGTCGAGTGCGGTCTGATTTCGCGCAATGGCCATCAGGGTTCATCCTTTGATCCGTTGACCTTTTATCTTGCGCGCATTCCACACCAAGGTGGTGCCCTGCTGGATAGTGAGATCGCTTGCGTCGATGCGAGCGGCCGTCCGTCTTTCGACGATCTACCGTCTCGCCGTCGAGAGCCTCGCCTTTTCGCCTTCGACCTGCTCCATTTGAACGGCAAAGACTGTCGCCGCGATTGCCTCGCCCGACGAAAGGTCGCACTCAAGCACGTGCTAAAGGTGCGGCCTTCAGGAGTGACTTACGTCGGCCATGTGGAAGTAGAAG
>QHVR01000321.1:3109-14069 GCA_003223595.1 Acidobacteriota bacterium | reverse complement strand
CAGTTGGGAGCTATTGCGTTGGGCGAGTCGCCGGGACATCCGGAGAAATCCACCATTACGGGCACACCTAGCTTTTCTGCGAGCAGGATCGTTCTGCGACTGGTCTCGCGATGTTGCTTTGCCAGATCCTTGTCGGGATGCAGCGCGTTGCCATGGCAGCTTAGGGCGCTGATGGTGAAACCGTGATCGTCGAGCATCTTCTTGAACTCGGAGAGCGCCGAGCTGTTCTCGATCAGTGAAAGCTTGCAATGCGCATCGCCGACGTAATTCCCCGTAGCGAGCTCGACCGTGTGAATGTTCAACCCGGCGAGTTTCTTTAGGACCTGATCCAGCGGCAGTTGCGATAACAGCGGGGTGAAGACGCCAATGCGCATACGGGTTTCGTTCTCCTGATTGAAATCGAACAATTTTACACTTGCGGCCAGTTTCATTTCCGCACGATGCGTGATGTGGCGGTTGTTCTTTCGCCCCTTCGGGGCTTGTCTGTTTGATGGATCGCGGCCCCACGGCTTACGCCGTGGGCTGCATTCTTGCGCCGCTCTGCGGCTTCTGCCTGCGGGCTGCGTTCTTGCTGGGCTTTGCGGCTGTCGCGTACGAGTGGTTGGCGGCATGCGTAGGGGTTCAGCTAGTTTCTTTCTTTGCAATCGCCTTGTTGTAGACGTCGTCGGGCATGTCGGGGCAGAAGTGTTTGCGGGTCAGGTCGTGAATGTCCCGGTTGAATTCTTCCGGTGTGGGCAAGGGGGGCTTTTTCGGTAGTGGGAGGGCCTGGGCGGGCGGAGCCGGAGTGCAGGCCGGCTTGGCCGGGAGGCCTTTTTGGGCGGGTTGAGCAGCAGGCAGTTGCTCGTTGCCGGGCTTGAAATGGGGGTATTTCGCGTAAAAGTTTTTGCGGCGCTCTGTATCGGCTTTGCGCTGCTGGTATTTTGCGCGCACGGCTTGGGCGGCGCGTTCTGCTTCTTCTTCCATGCGGATCGATTCGGGGTCGTCGTCCTCATCCTCTTCAAAATCCTCATCATCCCAGATTTGCTCGCCCAGGCAAGTATCAGCCGCGTCGCGCGGGTCGAGGATCACATCGTGGTGTAAGGCTTCGAATTTGGTCTGCCGGAGGTTGGAACTGGCGGTTTGCAGCGCATAAAGAAGGAGGCCGGCGGTTTTGTAGTCGACATCGTGGTGGAGGACCAGGCGCATGACCTGCTGAAGAGCCATCTGGATGGAGTTGGCGTCTTCGAGGAGGGGCAGGATCAAAGTGGCTGGCGGGTGACGCTTGCGGTCAACGGCAAGGCGGATGCGCTCATCCTGAAAGCGCTTGTGGAAGAAACAGAAACGGTTGCGGCGCAGGGCGGGTGATCCGCACTGGGTGCCGTTGATTTTCAAGTGCTGACAACGATCTGGATAGGATGGCATTTTGTCTTTGCCCCTCTGCCCCTCCCCCGTCGCTACTGTGGAATCAGTGGCTTAGGGGAAAATTTTGAATTAATTTATGAGCTGCAATGACTTGCAGGCAAAATCTTGAAAACGAGGAACTTACCCCGTGAACGTCTGTTCCGCGAATCGTTCTGCCGTGCTGCTGCTGCTGGCTCACGATTGCAGTATTCGACTTTTTAGGTTTCGAAGTAAAGGTTGGACGTCACATAGATTGGCTGTGGAAAAGTGCAGGGAGCAGGGATCGGGGAACAGGGATCAGGACGCGCGGTTCAACTGTATTTTGGTAGCAGGGGGCGAAGATGGGGCAGGTTGCTGTGGGTTCACCAATTCACTTTCCTGGCTCGCGAAGACTTCTTCGATGGCGGTAAGAAGCGCCCCTGATTTGGCTTTATCGATAACACGGGAAATTCCGTGACGTTCGGCTTCGCTGGTCACGGCAGAACAGTACATGGTGAACATAAGGATCGGAGTCTTGGGCAGGAGGTTTTTGATGGCTGCAGCCGCTTTGAGCCCATCCATCTGGGGCATGGCAAAGTCCAGGACTACAAGATCAGGTTTGAGCTCTGCAGCTTGGGCGACGGTCTGGCGGCCCGTCACGGCGTCACCGCAAATTTCCCATTCGGGATGGGATTCGAGCATGCCGCGGATTCGGCGCAGCACGGACTCGTGATCGTCGGCAATGAGGATACGTTTCAACGCCCAAGAACCTATGCCAAAGCTATCCGAAGCTGATTGTAGGGCACCATACAGGATTCTGCGTAGGGAAGGTTTGGCACATTTTGGCGCTATCCACTCTGAGCCGAAGCGGCTAAGGTTACGCTGCACTATTGTCCCAGCCTGGAATTCACTTGCAGCAAGAGCAAAAACTCGCGCGTCCCTGGCGCATTGTCGCCGCCGAAGCGGCACAGGAGATGGACTCCCAACAACTCCTAACCTTGCTTGAGGAACTCAACCAAGCCCTAGAGGAGCAGGGCATGGTGAAACCAGACGGTCAAAGGCGGCCGGGACACAGCGAATAACACCATCGCATCCCTGAACTTCCGATTTGTTAATATGTCGAAGCCGTCTGGGGCTCATGCTTTCTGGGGGATTCCTTGCGCCAAGTCCGACTACTTTTTTGTTTGCTCGTGCTGATTGCGATTTCAAGCGGGATCGCGGCTGCCCAGAATGTGGCAGTCGACGCTTCCATGCCGCCGCCTCCACGTGAGAAGAAGATCGTTCTCAAACATGTGCTGGTCATCGGACAGACGAAGGGATTCGAGCACGACTCAGTCACCGACGCCATGGCGGCGATCTACAACATGGGACGCGAGACTGGGCTGTGGGAAACCGTCCTGCGCACCGATACCGAACTGATTACCAAAAAAGAGCTGTCGAAAAACGCGAAGAACCTGGACTACTTCGACGCCATCGTTTTCGCGAGCACGACGGGCGAACTCGACTTGGATGACGGGCAGAAGAAAGACATGATGTCGTTCATCAAGGAAGATGGGAAAGGGTTCGTCGGCGTCCACGCAGCACTGGATACGAACTACAAGTGGCCGGAATACGGGGAGATGATCGGAGGCTGGTTTGATGAGCATCCCTGGTCGCGGTTCAACGCGCCAATCATCAATGAAGATCCGGAATTCCCTGCGGTTCGTCATTTCCCACATGCCTTCACGAAGTACGACGAGATCTACCAGCCGAAGGCATGGTCGCGCGAAAAAGTACACGTTCTGCTCAGCCTGGATCCTACGAAGCTGAATTACGACAACCCGCGCGTGCACCGGCAGGATCACGATTTCGCGGTGGCTTGGGACAAGATGTACGGCAAGGGGCGGGTGTTTTATTCGACGCTGGGACATACGCAGGAATCGTGGAGCGATCCGGATATTCGCAAGATGTATTTCGAGGCGATCAAGTGGGTGCTGGGCATGACCGAAGGCAGCACCGCGTCGCATGCACGGCCGCAAGGGCAGGAGCAGAGGTGAGAGCGGTTCTGCGGCTGAAGCCGCGTAGGCCTGACTTGATTGGTGCGGCGGCGGTTATGCGAGTGCTGCTCGGAATCTGTGTGCTGGGACTCTCGGTCCCGAAGACCACAGCGCAACAGCCGGCCAGCAGTTCGCAAGCAGGCGGTGAATCCAAACAGAAACCTACGACTGGATCGAAATATCCAGCGGAGTTGGTCGAGCAGGGAGCAACGCTGTTTCAGCAACGCTGCGCTTTTTGCCATGGGCGCGACGCGACGGGGGGAGAAAGCGGGCCCGACCTGACCCGTTCCAAACTGGTGGCCGGCGATGTGGATGGAGAGAAGATTGGGGCCGTTGTGCGCAATGGGCGTCCGGAGAAGGGAATGCCTCCGTTTGAGGTTGCGGATGAACAAGTCGCTGCTCTAGCGGCGTTCATCCACACGCAGCAGAAACAGGCAAGGTCGCGACCCGGCGGCCGAAAAGGCGTTGATGCTTCCGATCTGCAGACGGGCAATGCGGGAGCGGGCAAGCAGTACTTCGAAGGGGCAGGCGGATGTGCAAAGTGCCATTCGCCGACCGGGGATCTGGCGGGGATTGCGAATCGACATCAGGGCCTTGAACTGGAAAGGCGCATGCTGTACCCGGAGGACGCCAAGTCGAAAGTGACTGTGACGCTGAGTTCGGGCAAGACCGTCACCGGGGTGCTCGCTTATCTCGACGAATTTACGGTGGGGCTGACTGACGACGCGGGGTCCTATCATTCCTGGCGAATACGCGATGTGCATTACAAGGTGGATGCTCCGGTGGATGCGCATGTCACGTTATTCAGCAAGTACACGGATGCCGACATTCACAATCTGATGTCGTATTTGCAAACCTTGCATTAAACCGTCTGGCAAGCTCGGCAAGACTTCACTGTCTTTTCTTCTTCTTGTCCACGACGCTCCCATCCAGCCCCCACAAGCGCAGATGGCACATGTGGCACATGTCTTTGGTCTCGGAGTTGCGGTTCAGAGCGTCCTCGGGAATTTCTGATCCCATCTTCAGCAGATTCGCCATGGCTCCTCCATGAGCGAGGTGGCAACTCAAGCACGACATTTCTTCGCCGCGAATAGGGTCCCTGTATCCGCTGACGGGATGGCGTTGGTAGGGATGTCCCATGCTGTTGTCGATTGACAGATCGATGACGGGCAAATCATGTGTCGGCGCATCATCTGAGCCGCGCAGGTGACACTCCAGGCATAATTCGTTTACGCTCCTGCGCAGGAGCTTCGGATTTTCTGACTTGTGCGGATCGTGACACCGGGTACACATTCCCAAACCGTAGGGCAGGTGCACACGCTCGAAGCGTTGAGGAGCATGACACTGCTGGCAAAGGCCCCCGTCTGCCTTCTTGAGCACGACCCGTGACGTTTCCCCCTGCTGCTCGACGACGTGGCAATTTTCACATCCCATCCTCGCCGCGGAATGTACGTGTTTTCCCAGAACGTATTCCGCATGGCAGCGCAGACAATTCGCTTGTGCTTCGGGCGGCCTAGGCAATGCCAGGCACACACAACCAGCGAACAACGGAACGAAGATGAAGCAGGTTGAGAGTCTCGGCAGAAATATCATCGCTTTCTCCGCTAACGGTCCTGAGCAGAATCAGCCGTTGGGGCGTGTATCTTGCCGTGCTCCTGCCGAACCAGATACGGAGAAAATGGCGTGACCTCGAGCGCGAGTTTGTCTTTTGCCGAGTAAATGTGAGGAGGACTAGCCTTCACGAATTTGAGTTCTCCGGCCCAGGGATCGATCTTGACGCGGCTCCCCAAAGGCAATGCGACGATCTGCTTTGGATTATCGAGTTCCAGGGAAGGTGCACTCTCGGCCAGCGCACTCATGTAGGAAATATGATTTTCACTGACGAGGCTTTCCCCCAGATTTGCTCGCACCAGGCTGGGAACTTTGTGGGCAAACTTCACCAAGGCCTTCAAGAAAAGGCCCGGCTCCGCCAGATTGTCTTTGTAAGGAGAGTTGCTGAGTATTTTCATTCCCAGCGCATCGGCTTCGGCTTCCTGCTCGGGCGTGTGCTTGAAATCGAACAGCGGCAATTGCTTCAGGCTGGGCACTACGAGGCGATCGTTGAAAGCAAAGCTGCTGTCCAGGTCGTGCCCAAGCGCGGCGTGCGCGAGCGCGTGGGACATAACAGCAGCCAGCGCTGCCTCGTTGGGCAATGCGTCCAGCAGCCCGCGGCTGACCAGAATGGTGTGCCCGATGGTTGCCACTTCAATGGGAGTGGTGGGCATGGTGCGGCAGCGGACCTCGGGGTCGAGAACAATCTTGTTGGTCACCTCCAAGTTCGTGACCACAGTCTGCACGACTTTATCGACTTCGCCTTCCGGGGCAATCAACCCCAATTCCTCCAGCTTGATGATGACGTTATCTTCGGCGCGGCGCTGCCAGGAGCGCTGAATATCGAGCGGACTCTTGTCCGGATTCCCCGCCGTGTCCTTCGCGGTGTCCGGATCGACGGTGATCTCCGAAAATTCCGAGCTGTGGCTGGAGGCGTAGTTATATCCCCATAAACGCGTCTGGGCTTTCAGGCGTGGTCCCCGGGTTTGCGGCTTAGTGGAATCGAATTCCTCCGAATAGACAACCGACGGTAGCCACACGCCTGGCCCCAGGTTCAGGCGCCAGCTGTCTATATGGAAGGTGCCATAGCTGCCGTTGAAACGAACAATGCTGTAGCTTTCGTCCTCCACCCAGATGGCGCCGCGAAAGCGGTCGGGCCGTTCTTTCTTTGGGCTCACTTCAAATAACAGGCAGCGGATCTCGCCCAGGAACTCGCTTCGCATATAGCGCAGGTTGTAGTTCTTGCGGTCGAAACCGGTGCGGTCCACAAAAATCATGCTGGCGAATCCCACCGGACTCATGGAATAGAACTTCGTGAACGAGCCCGCCATGCGTTCCACCAGCCGCTTGTCGAGGAAGAATTCTTCTTTGTTCTGCTGGAACTGCACCCGGCCCAGGAAGTAATGATCTTCGCTGGGAATGAAGCCCAGGGCATTATCCGGCTGCATGCGCTGCAGATAGGTCTCCACCATCGGGCTGTAGTTGCGGATGGTGTTCGCCAGCGCCCGCTCATTGGCTACGATTTGATCGATGCTTTGATTGGGGAGGGATTTCGGCTTGCTGCTGGCGAGTAGCGGGACGAAACTCAGCGCTAGTAATACGACAAGAACCGGGCGAAGCGGCATAGTTCGCCTCCTACATCGAGTTGACATTCAAGGCACGACGACGCGTGAGGGCGCAGCCTTCCACCTGGGGTGCAAGCCACGGCAGTGCAGATGTGGGCGACAGGGGAACACAGACCAGCGCCACTTGTCCGCGGGATCATACGAACGACATGCCGAGAGGCCCGCCATAAAGCTTTATCTCTCGCGACCGGGGAGTCGCGCAATGCTTGCGAATCGGAGCAAAGGGGGAAGGCAGCCCCGATGTTAGCGGGCGCTCAGGCTCTCCGCAGTGCGTTCACTCACAGCTCTAATTGACGCTCTCAAGTGATGGAAAACACAGGGTCAATCGTGGATTTCGAAAGTGCCTTCGTCATTCATGGCCCGGTTGTAACAATGCCCTACCGGCCACTCCCGCTGATCCGCATTTCTTTTCACGCCAACTGCAACTTGAATTAAAAGCAACCAACGTCGGCATGACTGGGGTAATGGCGAGATACCTTCGCGCACTGGAGTGCTGGCAGGGACTGCCGAAGTTCCCATCAATGGCATCGCTGTCTCATCGACAGACCTGGTCATTGCCTCTGCTTCTGATTCTTCCTTTTCTCCTGTTCGCAGTTTGCAAGGCAGAAGATCCGCAGGTCACGTACCGGACTGGAACATCGGAGGTGCGTGTCTCTTTCTTTGCCACGGATGAGAATGGGCGGCTGCTCGACAAGGTGACGAAGGACGATTTTGCGGTGGTGGATGGCGGGATCGTGGTCCGCGATTTTCGCAGTCTGGCCCGATCGAGCGAGACTGCGCTGGATATTGTCGCGCTGGTGGATACGAGCGAATCGGTCGCGCCTCGTTTTCGCGCCAACCTGCAGCATGTGGTTCAGCTGGTCGATGCCGAATCGAGCAGCGCGAGCGGGGTCGTGTCAGTAATCCAGTTTGCCGGACTGCAACCGGCGGTTCTCTGCAGCGGTGATTGCGGCTCGGCTTCCGCTGAGCAAAAGATTCAGGCCGCCAAGGCTCAGGGACCAACTCCCTTATTCGATGCCCTGACCTACACCGCGCAATTTATCTCTGAACACAGGACTGCGGGAGCGCGGCAGGTCATCATCCTTTTCTCCGACGGCAACGACACTATCAGCCGCGCCTCGGCCCGCGAAGCGTTTGCGGCGGTTGCCGGCACCGGGGCGCTGCTCTACACCGTGAACCTGGGAGCTTCCAACGGCGAGTCGCCGGGCGCTTCTGTGCTTCAGCAAATGGCCGAAGCCACCGGAGGGCGGTCGTTCTCCGCCCATGACGGCACCAGCAACGTACTGCAAGCCATTCTGGCGGACTTGCGTTCTGCCTATGTCGTTAGCTACGCGCTGCCCAGTCATGACCGGGGATTCCACACGCTGCAAATTCTCCCGAAACACAACCTGAACCTGCGATTCCACTGTCGAAGAGGTTATTTCTATGAAGAGTCTCGCTGACACGAAATGCCTGGGGTTGGTCTGCTCGTTTGTCCTCACTGTGTTATTCGTTCCCGCGGCGTGGGCCGGCGGCGTTTACCAGCACGGAACCGTGGTGCGCATGCGCATGGGGCCATGTATGGGCGACCATCACACGTTCATGATGGCCATGAGCGGTGGCGGCCCGCAGAATGCGCCTGAGGATTGTCCTGAATACACTCTGCTTTCGGACAAGGTCGTGTATGTAATCGTGGGCCGCTCCTCTAATCAGTTGGTGCCCCTGGCCGATGAGATCGATTTCCGACTGCAGAATACGGAAATGGCAGTGCGCGTGGACGACGCCAAACGCGAGAGCAAGTTCGGAATCAAGGAAATGATTCTGCGCTCGCAGTGGGACCTGGTGCAAAAGCACATCGCGGAGCAGTTGAGCAATCCTGCCCGTTCCATCGAGGATGGCATGGTGTTGCGAACCACGCGATGAGATCGCGCGCTGCGACGCGTTTCTTCTGCGTTCAGCTTGTTCGTGGTGCAGGGAAGTAGGGAAGCGGTTGGTTATTGAGGATAGCCCGGGGGTTCGACTCCACTAAGGATGTAGCGATATGCTCTCCGCAGATCGCGGCGGCGGCATCGCGCGCGGTTGACAGAATGGGGACGCGTTTCTGGGTATCGTGCGCGTCAGTGGCCAGCACGTGGACGGCTTCATGTTCGAGCAGCCAGACCGCGACGCGGCGGCTTCGTTCCCCCCAAAAGCCAGTCAGGGCGGAGCCCGTCACCTGGATGACGCATCCTTGCTGCGCCCATTGGGCAATCCGTTGCGGGTCCTCGCGCAGAATCGGATTGCGCTCCGGATGGGTGACGATGACGGTCATGCCGTTGTCCCACAGCTTGCGGAAGGATTCGGTCATCTGCTGCGGAACGCTGTAGTTGCTGAATTCCACCAGCAGGTAGCGGGTATCGTCGATCACATAGCGCTTGGGATTTTCGAGCGCGTCCTGCACGTTGTCGTACGACAGGTGGAAATCGCAGCCCAGACTGATCTTCGGAGTGTCGCCAATGAGTTTCTGCAGGTGCTCGACCAGTCCTTTGAGATACGGGCGATCGTAATGATAACGATCGTTGGCATGCGGGGCGGCGACCATGTGCGTGATGCCGTCTTCCGCAGCGGTGCGGCACATGGCGACGCAGGTCTCCCACGATTTTGGGCCGTCGTCAACTTCGGGAAGGATATGGGAGTGGATGTCGATCACGCAGGTAGACACTACCAGACACGGAATTGATTTAAGCAGATTCGCCGGGAAAGCGAAAGATTGAGCTCTTTTGCTGCCTCTTACCAGACCGTTGGCACGGCATGCGAACTGCGAATTTGAGCGTCGGCGGTGACCAACTCGAGTCCCTCCACTATCGCGGTAGCACCTATGATGCGATCGGCCGGGTCCTTCGGATAACCGACTGGAAGCGACAGCGCTTTCAGGCAGATTGGGCCGGTAATGGGCAGAACCACGAAATGGTTCTCAACTTCATGGAGGAAAGCCTCGGGGCTGATGTCGAGCAAAAACTGTTTCTTCCGGAACAGCAGGGACAACTCATACAGCGTGAAATCAGAGATAGCCAGTCCGCGTCCCGCATGACGCGCTTCCGCAATAACAACTTGTGCCTTTCTCGATATGCGGGTCTCTTCGAACGCGAGCCAGACCACTACATGCGTATCGAGGAGAATCAATACAGATCGCCCCATTCTTCAGGGGTCATTACAGGAGACACCACGTCTCCCACCACTTTGCCCTTACCTTTCAGGAAACCGAAAATCTGGTCCTTCTTTTCTTCAACCGGGACGAGTTTGGCGACCGGTCTGCCGCGCTTGGTGATGACTACGGACTGGCGCTTGGCCTGGACTTCGTCCATGATGGCGAGACACTGAGCTTTGAAGGTGCCGGCAGGAATGGTTTTTGTCTTCATCACGCTCTAGATCATGGTCATTATACCATGGTCATGAGATGGTCACGTTTGTGACTTTGGGGAGGTATGAAAAAACGCCGGGGCAAAATTAAAAGAGTTCTACAGGTGCCGCATGGCCCGAAGCCGAAGCGAGTCGAGCATCCCTTGTAATTAACGCGGCTCGAAGTTGCTCGGCAAGCACGATGTAGGCGGCATCATAGGCGGAAAAATTGTGACGGAGTTGCCAGATGCGGGGCAGGAGCAATTGATGAGGATATCGAGTAATACGGAGATCCAGCAGATCACGGATCGCCTCGTCAGCACGATGTGCAGAGATCACTCCTTGCGATGCTAGGCGCCGCAATACTTGCGTGACCTCAAGATCGAGAAGGTGAGGCGCGTGTAGGCTTTCGTTGTGGGAGTAAATACGCTTGCCGATGTGCTGTCCGGCAGATGTCTGAAGCAACCAGTCAATTGCGGCAGACGCATCGAGAACAATCATCGCGCATCGCGCTCTTCTCGAACCAACTGAGCGGTATCAATCTGTGCCGAAACCGGCTTTCGCTTGTGCAAGCGCTCCCGCAATTCCGCCAAGGTTGGCCTCTCTGCGATTTCCTTGATCTCGGCCAGCAGATAATCGGAAAGCGACATGCCTGCCAACGCAGCGCGAGCCTTCAGGCCGCGGTGCAGGGCATCTGGCACATTCCGAAGCTGAATCATCTTCGCCATGCTACAAGCATACTTTCATGTTATGCACATGTCAACGAATCGGCGGTCTGTCGAGAAATTCTGCCGCCAATTCCCTGAGTCACATCAGCTGTAATGCTCGCGAATGAAGTCTGCGATTCCCGCGTAGGCCCTGGTCAACGTCTGCTCATCTGGAAGAAAGACGATGCGGAAGTGTTGCGTGCCGGGCTTTTGCCCGAAGCCTGAACCGTGGACTACCATGACGTGCTTCTGCCTGATGAGTTCCTTAACGAAGACCTCATCGCTC
>QHVR01000321.1:0-2949 GCA_003223595.1 Acidobacteriota bacterium | reverse complement strand
TGCTCAGGATGATTCGCGCACAGGCGCGCGCGCAAAAGGCGGTGGACGCCTTCCGTGTAGGCCTTCACGGCCGCAGCGTCGCCGGAAACAATACCCCAGCCAATCCGCCATCCCGGGACCAAATAATTCTTCGACATGCCGCCGAAGGTCACGCAGGAGACATCGGGTGCGACCGCGGCGAACGCGATGTGCTGCGTACCGTCGAGGATCAGCTTGTCATAGATCTCGTCAGAGAAGACGATGAGGTTGTGGCGGCGCGCGAGTTCGGCGATGTGCTCCAGCATCTCGCGGCTGCAGAGAGCGCCAGTGGGATTATTCGGATTGATGATTACAATGCCGCGGGTCTTCGGCGTGATCTTGCGCTCGATGTCGGCCAACTCCGGCTGCCAGCCGTCTTCTTCGTTCAGGTCGTATGCGTTCAAACGATTCCCCAGCTTGCAGAGGACGGCCGAGTACAGCGGGTAGTCAGGGCTGGGAGTGAGGAAATCTTCTCCGGGATTGACGAGCGAAGATAAGCAAACGTCAACGGTCTCGCTCACGCCGGTCGTGACGAATACATCGCGAACCATCGCGAGTCCCTTGCGCGCCGCTTCGCCGCGAATTCGGAAGGCGCGTAGCCGTTCTTGCCGTCGCGCATCGCCTTGTGAACAGCTTCGATGATGTGAGGGGGCGTCTGGAAATCGAAGCTTAGCGGATCGCCGATATTCAGCGGGAGAACTTTGTGGCCCTGTTTGGTGACTTCATCGGCTACGCAGGCCAGATCGCGGATGGCATAGCGGACATTTGCCAGGCGGGAAGCGGCAGTGATTTCGCGGGCTTGAGTCAGCGGCATGACTCAAATTCTAATCGCAGCGGACTTCTCGACGCAGGGAAAAGATTTCTCACCACAGGGGCCACAGAGGTTCACAGGGGAAATCTTTCCTCTGTGTTCCTCTGTGGCCCTTTGGTGAGTGATTACTCGGCGCGATCGATCTGCGCTTTCTGCAGCTTATCGGAGTAATCGACGTAGACCGACTTCCACTCCGTGTAGAACTCGATCGCGCCAACTCCGCCTTCGCGATGTCCGTTACCAGTAGCTTTGGTGCCGCCGAACGGAAGATGCACTTCTGCGCCGATCGTCGGGGCATTGATGTACGTGATGCCGGCATACAGATCGCGCATGGCGGTGAACGCCTTGTTGACATCTTTGGTGTAGATAGCGGACGAGAGTCCGTACTCGATCCCGTTCGCGATTTCGACGGCGTCTTCCATGCCATCGCAGGGAATGACCGAAACCACCGGGCCGAAGATTTCCTCCTGGGCGATGCGCATCTTGGGATCGACATCGATGAAGACGCTCGGTTCCATGAACCAGCCGTGCTGGTACTCGCCTTGATCCAGACGATTGCCGCCACACATCAGCTTGGCGCCTTCGTTCTTGCCGATTTCGACATAGCGGAGGTCGGTCTCGAGTTGTTTCTCATTGATGGCCGGTCCCATCTGCACGGTTTCATCGAGCCCGTTGCCCACCTTCAGCTTTTTGGCGCGCTCAACCAGGCGATCGACAAACTCGCGATGGACGCCCTTCTGCACGATGATCCGGCTGGTGGCGGTGCAGCGTTGTCCGGTGGTGCCGAACGCTCCCCACAGAGCGCCCTCGACTGCCAGATCGAGGTTGGCATCATCGAGCACGATCATCGGGTTCTTGCCGCCCAATTCCAGCGAGCAATGCTTGAAACTCTGGGCCGCAATGCCACCCACGACTCGACCTACCGCGGAAGATCCGGTGAGGGATACGGCGCGAACCTCAGGATGCTCGGCGATCGGAGTGCCCACTTCGGCGCCGAATCCGGTGACAATGTTGATCACGCCCTTGGGCAGCCCGGCATCGGCCAGCGCACGGACGAGATTGGCTTGATCACGCATGTGTTCCCGCAAACGATCGCGGGCAACAATTTCCACGACGAAATCGCCATGGGGAAATTCCAGGGCGTAATCATGCCGCAGACCCCAATCGGCTGCCTCACCGCCATGGCGAACTTGTTCGGCATCTCTGAGGGAACGGTGGGGCCGAACAGGCGGCGCCCTTCGCCAGCGTTGTAATACGCGGCATCAATCGCTTCCTGCACGTCGCCTCGGGTTTCGGCTAAGACTTTGCCCATCTCGCGAGTCATGTCCCGGGCGTAGTCTTCTTTGCGTTCGATGAGGATCTCGGCGGCGCGGAACACGGTCTCGGCTCGCCGGGGCGCGGGCACCAGGCGCCATTTCTGAAACGCCCGTTTGGCTGCTTCCACTGCCGTGTTCACATCTTCGCGGGCGGATTTCTGGAAAATGCCGACCAGGTCGCGCGTGTCGGCGGGATTGCGATTTTCGAATGTCTCTCCGGTCGAGGACTCTACCCACTCGCCGTCAATGTAATTCTTGAATACCCGCGTCTGGCTTTCGCTGAGGCTCGCGGGGCTGGCTAATGTATCGGTTGCCATGAGGTCTCCTTACCTGATATCGATGAATGCCCAAACCTTTTGATGCTACAACTTGCATAAAGGGGCAGCAAGGCGGGAGAGGACAGGTACGGTCAGGTTGAATTAGGTGGGACTCGTGGAGTGCTCTGCGCGTCCTCTTATGAACAGCGCAAAAAACACGATGCTGGCGCAGAATATGCTTGCAATAAGTGGAGCCCAGGGCGATCTCCCTTGCGACTTTGCAAGCCGCCAAACCCCGTACATCAGCCCCGCTTTTCCGCAGACCAAAATGAGGTAAAACGCAAGGTACGCCATCGCACCTCAATTCTAAAGTCATTCTACGCCGCCGATTTCCTTGTCGCAGGTGCGCTTCGCTGGTTTCGCCATTACGTGGACGGGTTCACTTTCCGCCCGCTTTGGTACCTTCGCCCGCGCTCTGGAATTCTTCTGCCATCCATTTTTGCAGCGCGACCATGTTCTGCGGACGCCCCAGGAAATCCTTGACCAG
>QHVR01000010.1 GCA_003223595.1 Acidobacteriota bacterium | reverse complement strand
GAAATGCTCAGCGAGCACACGCTGGAGGGAATGCTCGAGGGTTATCTCCTCACCGGGCGGCACGGCTTCTTTTCCACGTACGAAGCGTTCGTGCACATCATCGATTCCATGTTCAACCAGTACGCAAAATGGCTGGAAATCTGCAATCATCTTTCGTGGCGGGATTCCATCGCTTCCCTGAATCTTCTGATCACATCGACAGTGTGGCGACAGGACCATAATGGTTTTACGCATCAGGACCCCGGGTTTCTCGACGTGGTGGTCAACAAGAGTGCGAATGTTACGCGCATATATCTGCCTCCGGATGTGAATTGTTTGCTCTCTGTCGCCGATCACTGCCTGCGCAGCCAGAATTATGTAAACGTGATCGTGAGCGACAAGCAGAAGCATCTCCAGTATCTCAACATGGATGCTGCAATCACCCATTGCACAAAGGGAATTGGAATCTGGGATTGGGCCAGCAATGACGAAGCGGGCGAACCGGACGTGGTGGTTGCCTCTGCGGGCGACATTCCTACACAGGAAGCTCTAGCCGCGACTGCGCTGCTGCGCAAGGAATTCAGCGACTTGAAAATCCGCTTCATCAATGTGGTTGATCTCTTCAAGCTGCAACCTACGTCCGAGCATCCCCACGGTTTGCCCGATCGCGATTTCGACTCCCTTTTTACTGTGGACAAGCCCGTGATGTTCAACTTTCATGGATACCCGCAACTGATTCATCGGCTGGCGTACCGGCGCACCAACCACAACAACATTCACGTTCGGGGATACAAGGAACAAGGCAACATCAATACGCCCCTGGAGCTTGCCATCAACAACAACGTGGACCGCTTCAGCCTGGCGATGGATGTGATCGATCGAGTGCCGCGGCTGCAGAAAATCGGTGCGCACGCGAAGGAAAGATTTCTCAACCAGCAGATCGAATGCCGGAACTATGCGCATCAGTTCGGCATCGATAAACCGGAAGCCACCGACTGGATCTGGCCGTACTAGCGCTTCAGCCGCTTATGAGGGATGGGACATCTTTCGAATCACTCGTACCGTATCGCGGGCGATCAGGAGTTCTTCATCGGTCGGGATGGCATAGGCGTGCAGGGTGGAATCGTTCGAGCTAATGATTCCTTCGCGGCCGACCATGGCCTGATTTTTGTCTAAATCCAAGCGCAGGCCTGCCCATTCCATGCTGGCGCAGATACGAGCGCGGACATCCGGAGAGTTCTCTCCTATCCCGCCAGTGAATATGACGGCATCAGCACCTCCCATTCCGGCCAGGTAGGCGCCCAGGTACTTACGCGCCCGATAACAGAAGATTTCAACCGCCAACTTCACCCTGCGATCGTCGTGCTCATTCAACTCGTTCAGCAACTCACGCATATCGTTGGTCAAGCCTGAAATCCCCAGAAGGCCGGACTGCGTATTCAATAAGGTTTCGACTTCCGAGGCAGACATCGCCTCCTTCCTCGCGATCATGCCCACAATCGCCGGATCCAGATCACCCGACCGCGTGCCCATCACCAGACCTTCCAAAGGCGTCATGCCCATGGAAGTATCGAGCGATTTCCCCGCCTTGATGGCTGCCGCCGAACAACCATTTCCCAAATGAAAAGAAATGATGTTCGTCTGTTCGCGAGTGAACCCGCGTAGAGCGCGGTAGCGGAATGCGACGTAGCGGTGAGAAGTGCCGTGGAATCCATAACGACGAATACGATGGCGGCGATAGAGATGATACGGAAGGGCGTAGAGGTAGGCTTCCGGAGGTAACGACTGGTGGAAGGAGGTGTCGAATACAGCCACCTGCGGCACATCCTGGCCCAACAAGTCGCGAGCGGCGATGATTCCCTTAACATTGTTGGGGTTGTGCAGGGGAGCAAGATCGATGCAGTCCTCGATTCCCTTGAGGACGCGATCATCGATCAGAGTGGATTCTTTGAACAACTCTCCGCCGTGCACGACGCGATGGCCGACAGCATGCACGTCAGCGCTGCTCTTGATCTCGGGAATGCCCGATCGATCCGATGCCAGGAATCGTATTAAGTAGTCCAGAGCCGCGCCCATATCATGCAGGGCGGCGGTTAGAGTACGAACAGGCTCTGCACGATAACGGATTCGGAGAATCGCTTCTCCCCCGATGCTTTCGATCTCGCCCCGGCAGATGCGATCGTCCTTCTCGTCTTTGATCTGCTCGAGGTCGGTCGCGATAATTTGAAATTTCAGGCTGGAACTGCCGGCATTCAGGACTAGCACGTTCATCGTGAGGTTCTCTTGTGTACTCTCCAAGATAAGCCCCGCGTCAGGGTCAGGCAATAGAAGCGCTAGGCAGGAATCAGGCCTTGATAGATCGCCATGCCGACCACTGCGTCGACCCCCATGGCATGCAGGGCGTCAATCTCGTGCTGCGACCGAATTCCTCCAGCGGCAATCAACTGTCGTGTGGTGGCCGCGCGCAAAGGACGAATGACTTCCTGAGGAAAGCCACCCAGCAGTCCTTCTGTGTCCACGTGGGTGTAGAGGAATGCGTCGCACCATCGGTCAAGTGCCTGGATCATCTCCAACGGTCTTACGGCGGTGGTGCTCTGCCATCCGTGGATAGTCACGAGTCCGCCGACTGCATCGAGGGCGAATACGAGGCGGCTCGACCCGACTTCCGTGGCCAGCTTCTCGGCAGATTCAGCGCTCAATTTGCCATCCTGAAACAATGCGGACCCTACGATCACCCGGCGTGCACCTGACTCGAGGGCCGCTTTTGCAGTGTCCAAGGAGCGAATGCCGCCGCCCACCTGGCAGGGCAAGGACTTCGCAATTTCGCGTACCAACGCAGAGTTGTTGCCGCAACCCATGGCGGCGTCCAAATCAATTAACTGGACTAGCGGATACCTCGAGAACCGGGCGATCCACTCCTCGAAGTTATCGAATTCCAAAGCCTTCTTCTTGCCTTGGATCAGTTGAACGATCTTGCCGCCCATGAGATCGATCGAGGGGATCAGCATGGGCACCTCATGGGGATCCCATGGCGGGCGAGCTCTTGCTTCAGCTCGCCGAGCTGGTTGAAACCATAGTGGAAAATCGAAGCGGCCAAAGCGGCGTCGGCGTGCCCTGCACGGAACACCTGCACGAAATCTGCGGCTCCGCCCGCACCGCCCGACGCGATCACGGGAATGCGCACTGCGTCGGCTACGGCGCTCGTCAGTTCGCAATCGAAGCCGCTGCCGGTGCCATCGCGGTCCATGGATGTAAGAAGGATCTCGCCCGCACCGCGAGACTCCGCCTCCCGCGCCCACTCGACCGCATCTTTGCCCGCCGGCGTTCGTCCGCCGCGGGTGAATGCTTCCCAGCGTTGTCCAGTTTCAGAGCGTTTGGCGTCGATAGCCACAACCACCGCCTGTGAGCCAAAGCGCTCTGCAATAGAAGTGATCAGAGATGGGTCTGATAATGCGGCCGAATTAATGCTGATCTTGTCCGCGCCCGCGTCAAAGACGTCGGCGCCATCGCTAAGGGTGCGAATTCCTCCTCCCAC
>QHVR01000009.1 GCA_003223595.1 Acidobacteriota bacterium | reverse complement strand
ATTCGCTGACTTCCGAACAGGCTATTCTGGCTGAGCCGTTGGCGAACATCGTTCACATGCTCCGGATAGTGGCGCCACCTGCTTTCTTCCGCTTCGCGATCGTGGGCGCGGGCACGATGGGCGCGCTGGCATTGCTTGCCGCGCTGCGGATTGGCGCCCGCGATGTGTTGGCCGTGGATGTCAATGACGAGCGGCTGGCGATCATGCGTCAGCTGGGAGCCTCCGCAGTAGTGAACGTGAGCGGGGCCGAGCAGGCCGAGCAAGCGAACAGTGCTGCCGGGAGTGGATACGATGTCGTGCTGGATGCGAGCGGAAGCGCGGCGGCGCGGCAGATGGCTTTCGATCTTTGCCGGCCCGGCGGACAGGTCGTACTCCTCGGGATGGGCACCCAGCGCAGCGAAGTGAACTTCGTGACCAGCATTCGCAAAGAGCATCGGGTCGTGATGTCGTTCGCCTATACTCCGGTCGATTTCCGGCGTTCGCTCGATCTGCTGATCGCGGGTGAAATCAACCTGACGCCATGGACGCTGCGAATGCCGCTGGAGCGCGGCCAGGAAGCGATGGAGCGAATGAGCCAGCATCCCGGAGCTGCGCTAAAAATGATGCTGCAAGTGGCAAACTAATCGAGAGATGCCCGACGCCGCCGGTTCGGAAGGCCTCGCAGCCGATACAAACCAGGTTTTCTTTACGAATTTCTATACGGCCTTATTCGACACTTTCCAGTAGACGGCGTAGCGGTTATGCATGACCTGGTACAGAGGAACCATGCTGATCGGTCGCGACTGCCCAACCGCGTGAAAGGTGAGCGGCTGGTGCGCGTCCGGTTCAATCCAGGCCGTCGGATTCGATGAGTCCGCGACGATATCGGGCACTTTTTGCTCGGCTCCGGCCTTTGGGCCTGGATCGCCGTAGCTCATCTCATTCGGCACGGCATCGAAGCGGGCGGCAAGCACCAGCGGTCCGTACATAGCGGCCTGAATCGTTTCGTTGTCTGGCATTGCATCGATGTGCAAATCCATGGGCAGGTTCAGGTCGATCGTGTCTCCACTCTTCCACGTGCGGTTCAGGGTCAGATAGCTGCTTGGGCTCGCGAAAGCGGGTAGAGCGGTTCCGTTGATCTTCACACTGCCTCCGCGCACCCAGTACGGAATGCGCAGACTCACCGCTAGGTGCGCCGGCTTATCGGCGAGAACCGTGATCGTCGTGCCCTGCTGCTCGGGGAACCGCGTCTCCTGTTTGAAGCGCAGGCCCTTCTCGGGCCACTGCACCTGCGAGTCGATATAGAGGTTGATGTAGATCGAATCGTCGTCGTGGAAATAAATCGTGTCGCCGAGCTTGGCGTATTCCTCAGAGCCGGTTCCGGTGCAGCACCAGAAAGCATCGAGCGTTTTTCCGAATGTTTTCCAGTAGCCGGACGCCAGCGGCAGGTAATACATCATGGTGCCGTCTTCCGGATTGATCGTACCCAGGCGATGATTGAATACGAGCCGCTCGTAATAATCCATGTAGCGCGCGTCAGGCGACCAGCCGAACAGGTGCCGGGTAAGCTTCATCATGTTGTAGGCGCAGCAACATTCTGCCGTGGTTGGTCCCAGGTCGGCCGAAAGTTTGCCGGGATCCGTGTTCCACGTTTCTCGATTGCTGGTACCGCCGGTGCAGTACGAACGCTCATTGACTACTTCGTCCCAGAAATATTCGGCGATATCGCGGTAACGGCGTTCGCCCGTGAGTTCGTAATAACGCGCGGCGGCAATCACTTGCGGAATGTGCGTATTCACGTGCAGGCCTTTGAGCTCGTCGCGGTGATCGGCGAGCGGGTCGAAGAACGCCTTCTTGTCAAAGCGCTGCGCCATTCTCAGGTAATACTCTTTGCCAGTGACGGCATAAAGGTTCGATAGCACCTCTCCCATGCCGCCAAATTCAGTACCGAGCACGCGCTGCATGTGCTCATAACTGAGCGGTCCGGTATAGCCGCCCACCCAGTCCGCCATCTTTTGAACCGTGTCGAGGGCTTGCTCGTTGCCGCAATAGACGTACATGTCGAGCAGGCCGGCCATGATTTTGTGGATGGTGTAGAAAGGCGCCCAGACTTCTTGCCGTTCGCGGAGGCGGTCAAAGAACTCAACGGGGAACGCGCTGAGATAGCCGCTCTTCATTGCGGCCTGACATTTTGCGAGCTCGGAAACTACCAGGGCCGCGTTCTTCTTCAGGTCCTCATCTGCGGTGCTGGCATACATCAATGCGCAAGCGGAGAGATAGTGCCCGCCGGCATAATGCCCGCGAAGCTCGCAGTCCGGAGCCTCCCAGCCGCCTAGCGGTTTTGCCGTGGACGGGATTCCAGCGTTGATGCGGAATGTGTGCAACAAGCGATCGGGAGGCAACGAGCGCAGATACTGCCGGTCCGCTTCCATCGCAATCGTGCATGGGCCGTTCCCCAGGCGCACTTGTGTCAAGGGAAAAGGAACTGCCTTCCATGAAACTTTCTCGCGACTGATCGGGTTCCCGCCGAGCTTCGGATCGGGCTTTGCATCGACGACGGGATCTTGCGGGGATGCTATCGCGACTCGAGATAAGATCGCGGAACTGGCGACTGCTGCGGCGCTTGTCATGAAACGTCTGCGAGAGAATTGACTCACAAGGCCCTCCCTTGTATTGCGTAGATGTCAGAAGTGCGCGCGAGACTCTTACCGGAGACCCAGTTGTTGCTGAATCTGCTCGAGCGGAATGCCCTTGGTCTCTGGAACCATCGTCTTCACCCAAATGAGTTGCAGCACCATCATCCCGGTAAAAAAAGAGAACACATAACCTGGCGGCAAAGCGGAAACCATCTTGGGGAAAAAAGTCGTGAGCGCCGCAGCGAAGATCCAGTGCGTGAAGCTGCCGAGAGTCTGGCCTTCCGCGCGATGGCGGTTGGGGAAAATTTCAGAGATGAAAACCCAGATCACCGCTCCCTGTCCAAT
>QHVR01000008.1 GCA_003223595.1 Acidobacteriota bacterium | reverse complement strand
CTCGAAAATCCAATTCTTAGCGGCCGCGCTCAGCTTGTGCAGTCCTTCTTCACTGCGCGCCTCGCTGTACACGCGAACGACCGGCTCCGTACCCGACAAGCGGTAACAGACCCATGACCCGTCGCTCAACACCAGCTTCAGTCCGTCCCTACGAACCACTTCGGTAACTTTATGTCCGAGGAACTCGTGCGGATCGGACTTCAACTTCTCAGTGAACTTTGTCTTGACCTCAGGCGTCAATCGGAAGTTCTCCCGTTGAGGAAAGAATGAACCAACTTGGTTACTGATCTCCTGCAACTGCTCGCGCAGGGACTTGCCGCGATTCGCCACCGCCTCGCAGCAGAGCAGTCCCGCGAGCACGCCGTCTTTTTCTGGGACGTGGTGCCGAATGGATAACCCAGCGCTCTCTTCCCCGCCAATCGCGATCTTGTCTTGCATGATCAATTCGCCGATGTACTTGAAGCCGACGGGCGTTTCGTAGAGTTCGACCCCATGTTTCCTGGCCAGCGCGTTGATCAGGTTGGTGGTGGCGACCGACTTGGCGACGCCGTTCTTCCAGCCGCGGCTCTCGACCAGGTAATCAAAGAGCAGCGCGATAATGTAATTCGGCTGCAGGAAGGTTCCGTCGGCATCGACGATGCCGAAGCGGTCTGCATCCCCATCGGTGGCAATCCCAATTTGCGCCCCGGTCTCGCGCATCTTCTCGCGTAAGGTTTCGAGCAGATGGTCGTCAGGCTCGGGGGCGTGTCCGCCGAACAGAACATCGCGCGCATCGTGCACGGTCGCAACCTGCACGCCGGCGGAGCGCAGCAATTCGTCGGAGTATCCGCGCGCTGCGCCAAACATGGGATCGAACACGATTTTCAGTCCCGCCTTGCGCACTGTATTCAGATCGACTGTTTCCCGCAGCCGCATCAGATAATCCGGCTTGGGATCGAGGGACTGAGTCTTCGGCGAGCCCGCCGAAGTTCCCTCCGACCGATTGCCGTCCGCCGCAACAATTTCCGCCTCGATCTTCCTGGTGACTTCCGGCAGCGCGGGAACACCATCCGGGGTGGAGAACTTGATCCCGTTGTATTCGGGAGGATTGTGCGAGGCAGTGAAATTGATGACGCCATCGGCTTTGTTGTGAATGACCGCGTAGGACAGAGCGGGAGTCGGAGCCGGCTCCGAGGCAACCAGCGGAGTAATGCCATGGGCCGACAGGATCTCCGCAGCCATGGAGCAGAAGGTTTCGCCGAGGAATCGCGGGTCACGGCCTACGATGACGCGCGCGCCCTGGGGCTTCTGCGAAGCCACGTAACGCGCAATGCCAGTCACGGCGCGGCGCACGTTCGCGAAGGTGAAGTCTTCCGCCATGACCGCGCGCCATCCGGATGTGCCAAACTTGATTTGCGTCGGCATAATCGAACCTTTCACAATGCCTGCGGACCGTAGCCGAGCAAAGCTGACGGCGCAGAACTGACGGCTGATTTTATATGACTGACAAACGAATCGTCCTCTCGACTGCGGGATCTCAGGATGAGGCTCGCAAGCTCGCTCAACATCTGGTCGAACATCAACTGGCAGCGTGCGTGAACATCATTCCGCACATCGAGTCCATTTATCGATGGCAAGGAAAGATGGAATCGAGCACGGAATGGTTGCTGCTCATCAAGACCACGCAGGAGAAATTTCCAGCAGTACGCGACGCCATTCGCCATTTGCATTCTTATGACGTTCCCGAATGCATCGCGCTCGTCATTGAAGATGGCAGTGCTCCTTACCTCGACTGGATCGCGCAATCGGTCAAGTAAGCCTCACGCCGCGCGTCCGCGCAGGTTCAGGCGCCAGTAGTCCAACAGAAATGGAGGATCGTCCCGAGCCGCTTGCTGGGTCAGAATCGCCATGAACTGGTCCCGCTCTGCGGGTTCCGGGATGTTTTCGAGATGACGTCGCAACACAATGTTGCGCACGAACTCGTTGTAATGGGCTGCGTCGTCCAATACCGTTGGCGCAGCTTCCAGCGAGGTTTCCACATCCACGAATCCGGCATTTCTTAGCCTCTGAGCAGCATCCTCGGCATCCTCAAAAAGCCATGGTTCGCGGAAACCAGCGAAATAATTTGCGAACGCGCTAGTCGTTGCCAACGCGTTGGCGCGATCACGCAAACGCGCGATGTTGGGGCCGCCTCCGCACTGCGCTTCCAGGCAACCGCCAGGAAGCAGGACATCGTGCAAGTTGCGGAATAGCTGATCGTGATCCAGCACCCAATGGAAAGCGGCGGTACTTACAACCGCGTGGAAAACGCGCCGGAAAGGCAGACGAAGCAGATCGCACGCGAGCAGGTGCAATCGGCTTCCGAACTCCTGCGCGAGATGAGCGCGCGCAGTGCTCAGCATGTTTTGTGATAGATCGATGGCGACGACCCGGCCACGGGGCAAGGCTTCCAGCAATTCGGCAGTGAGCAGTCCGGTGCCGCAACCGGCATCGAGGACCCGTTCGTTTCCTTTGAGTTTCAGGCGCGAGAGCACCTTTTTGCCCCAACTCACTTGGGGAGACGAGAGGCGATGGTAGGCCTCGGAGTTCCACTCGCGCTCGGCGGATCGATTGCTCACTGAATTCTTCGCCACGGATTTACGCGGATCTCCACTGATTGACTATCTGGTTAGATAGCGCTCAGCGCTTGATTCAGGTCGTCGAGAATGTCATCTACGTCTTCGATGCCTACGGAGATTCGCACCAGGCCATCGGTAATCCCTATGGCCTTACGGCCTTTTTCTCCTAACGCCGCATGAGTCATGGTCGCAGGATGCGAGATCAGGGTCTCAACTCCCCCCAGCGATTCTCCCAGCGAACACACTCGCACGCGCTTCAACATCTTGTTGGCGTTCTTCAGCGAGCCGGTTTCGAACGTGATCATGGAGCCAAAGCCTGTCATCTGGCGCTTGGCCAACGCGTGCTGGGGATGATCCGGCAACCCGGGATAGAAGACTGCCAGTACTTTTCGGTGCTGGGAGAGAAACTCGGCGACTTTACGGCCACTGCGGTCGTGGATATCCATGCGGGCGGCCAATGTCTTAACGCCGCGCAGCACCAGCCAGCATTCAAAGGGAGACAGAATCGCGCCCGAGGCTTTCTGCAGAAATGCCAGCTTGTCGGCGTCCTGCTGATGGGCGCAGACGACTACGCCGCCTAGTCCGTCGCTGTGGCCATTCAGGAACTTCGTCGTGGAATGGACCACCATGTCCGCGCCCCACGAGAGCGGCTGTTGAAAGTAAGGCGACATGAACGTGTTGTCCACGACGAGGCTAACTTTCTTGCGGCGTGTGATCGAACTGATGGCTGCGAGATCGCTCAGGCGCATCAGGGGATTGGTCGGGGTCTCGACGTACACCATGCGGGTGTTCTTGCGGATGGCGCGCTCGACGTTCTTCGCGTCGGAAGTATCGATGTAAGTGAATTCGAGGCCGAAGTCGGCCATCACCTGATTGAACAGGCGCGGGGTTCCGCCGTAGAGATCGTTGCCGCAGACTACGTGATCGCCTGACGATGGCGTGGATTGCTGCCATTCCGCTGGCGAACACGCGGGCCGCGACTCCGCCTTCCAGCGAGGCAAGATTCTGCTCCAGGCGCGTGCGCGTGGGATTTGAAACGCGAGAGTACTCGTATCCTTTGTGCTCGCCGATGCCCTGCTGCACGTACGTGGAGGTTGGATAAATCGGGACGGTAACCGCGCCCGTGAGTGGATCGGGTTCTTGTCCGCAGTGAATGGCGCGGGTGGCGAAGCTGAGAGGTTTAGTTTTTTCTTTCATGTTCCCATTTCGGGAAGGCGGGAGATACCCCCCCTCCCCCCATCTTTTGAATTCAGCGGTTTAGAGGAAATCCTCTAAAAGATCTCTGGGCTGCAATCACTTACGGGCAAAATCTTGATTAAAAGGTACTTACAACCAACTGCTCACTTGTGCACGGCCCCATTTACAGGTTCGTTCACGGATGGGCTGTGAGTCAAGGTTGTATGAACATGGAGAGTCTGTGGAAAACATCTTTAACCACAGAGGACGGAGGGAGACAGTGCTGCGCGTCAGATGCCGCCCTCGAAAATCTTCTTGGACAGGTAGCGCTCGGCCGAATCGGGAATGATGGTGGCCACGCGTTTCCCTGAACCGAGCGTGCGGGCTACTTTCAGGGATGCAAAAACGGCCGCGCCGCCGCTGGAGCCGGCCAATACACCCTGTTTGGCCGCCAGTTCTTTCACGGTCTCGAAGGCTTCTTCATCGCTCACCTGCATGACCTCGTCGCAAACCGACGCGTCGAAAGTTTTTGGGATGAAGCTGGCGCCGATTCCTTCGACTTTGTGTGGGCCCGGGGGACCGCCGCCCAGGACTGAGCCTTGGGTTTCGACCGCATAGGCTTCCAGTCCTGGCAGCTTTTCCTTCATGAACCGCGCCACGCCCGAGAAAGTACCGCAAGTTCCGCAGCCTACGACGATGGCGTCAATGCGTCCGTCCATCTGATCAAAAATCTCGCGAGCGGTGGTTTCATAGTGGTAATCGGGGTTTGCGGGATTTTCGAACTGCCCGGCCATGAAGGCTTTGGGATCGCTAGCCACGAGTTCTTTGGCCCGGTTGATAGCGCCCTGCATGCCTTCTTCGTCGGGAGTACGGGTGACCTCGGCACCGAGCGCGCGCATGATGATGACTTTTTCCTGGGAAAAATTCTCGGGTACGAAGAGCCGGACCTTGTAGCCGCGATTTACTCCGATCAGGGCCAATCCGATTCCAGTATTGCCGGCAGTGGCTTCGACGATAGTGCCGCCGGGTCGAAGTTTTCCGTCCTGCTCGGCGCGCCGGATGATGCCGATGGCGGCGCGGTCCTTCACGCTGCCTCCGGGATTGAGGTATTCGAGCTTGGCAAAGACGTCAGCCGATCCGGGCGCGACCAGTCGCTTCAACTGCAACATAGGAGTCTCGCCGACTAACTGGGTAATGTCGTCGGCTACGCGCAGGTGGGAGATTTCCGAGCTTTTCGAAAGCACGTTACAGGGTAGGGGGAAGGGGGTGCGGTCGTCAATCGGAGGAATCCTTCAAGTCTTCTAATGCACGCGCTTGCACCTCAAGTTGAATCCCGTTCCGTCGATTTCTCTGACAGAGGATGTCTGGAGGAAACCAATGCCGCGGTGGATTTTGGCAGTGCTCTGGCTGTGTCTGGCACAGATTGGCATGGCACAGCAATTCAAAGTAGCGAATCGCGCAGTGCAGGTGCATGGATTCTTCTCCCAGGGATTCGTGTACACGGACCGCAACAATTGGCTGACCATGAATACGAGCCAGGGCAGCGGAGCGATGACGGATATGGGCTTGAACATGTCATCGCAATTGACGGACAAGTTCCGGTTGGGAGCGCAAGTGTACGACCGCAATCTGGGGCAGTTGGGACAATGGCATCCCTCGCTCGATTGGGCAGCGGCGGATTACCGGTTCGCGAACTGCTTCGGGATTCGCGCCGGAAAAGTGAAGACCACGCTCGGGCTCTATAACGATTCTCAAGATCTAGAGTTCCTGCACGTCTTTGCCCTGCTGCCGCAAGGTGTGTATCCGGCGGACCTCCGCGATGCGACCATCGCCCATGCAGGCGGGGACATCTACGGTAACGTCACGCTGGGACGGCACTGGGGGGACCTCTCGTACACGGCTTACGTTGGGCATCGCAGCGACAGCATCTACAGTGGGTACCCATATCTAATCCGGCAGTGGAGCACTTATCTGACTGACATGGGCGGACTGCAGTACGGAGGCGATCTGCGCTGGAATACTCCGGTTCGCAGGCTCATGGTCGGTGTCTCTCGCTTGAATCAGGACATCACGGCCCACGGAACCTACGTGAGCCCGGCGGGTTCTGCCGCCGGCCTTTTCCCTTATTACGAATCCTCACGGCAAGACTGGACCAATCAGTTCTACGCGCAGTACGAGATCTCCTGCTTCACCTTCGATGCGGAATATCGGCGCTACTTGAGGGATCAACTCATCCTGAATGGAAGCACAGCAAACATAACCGATATGCGGGCATGGTACGTCTCCGGCAGCTACCGGGTGAGCGCAAAACTGAAGCTGGGATCGTACTATTCGCACTACACCGTAACCGATGTGTATGGCGGCGAGCTGGCCGACCAGGGGGAGCCCAACCTAACCGACACCAGCCGACCCAGCAATCACATCTATGACAAAGTTATCAGCGCTCGACTGGACCTGAACCGGTACTGGGATCTCAAAGTTGAAGGGCATTTCATCGATGGCTATGCCAGTACCGGCTACCCGGCAGGATTTTACCCGCTGCAAAACCCAACCGGCTTTAACAGGAATACGAACGCGCTGGTCTTGAGGACCGGATTCCATTTTTGAGGCGGGGAGACCGAATGACGAGCTCTATCAAAGCGCTCCAGGTCTTCATCATTGCAGGATTCGCGCTCGTCTCGG
>QHVR01000007.1 GCA_003223595.1 Acidobacteriota bacterium | reverse complement strand
TAAAGCTGTGGTCGAAGTCGAAGCTCCGGCCGACGGATTTCTGGCAGGAATCAAAGCGTCTGAGGGCGCGGATATTCCGGTGGGGCAGACCATCGCGTGGATTCTCGAAGCTGGCGAGAAACCGCCTGCTGATGTCATTACGGCCGCGCGGTCGGCGCGCGCTGGAACGCACGCCAAGTCCGAAGTCAGTCAAAGCCGCAGGCCAGCACCGAGTACCTCTGTCCCGCCCGCATCCGCCGCGAAGATCTCCCCAAAAGCTCGGCGCCTCGCAAAAGAATTGGGAGTGGATGTCGCACTCGTACAAGGGACAGGTGCGGCTGGGGAAATCCTTGCCAGCGACGTGGAATCTGCGGCGCGAGCCAGGGGCGCGTCGGATGCGGCGGCAGCGGATTCCGCGTCCATGCAGGAATCCGGCAATGTCGAAGTGCCGGCTGCCGTGGGCCGCCTCATGGCCGAGCGTACGACCCAGAGTTGGACGACGGTTCCGCATTTCTTTGTCACCCGAGAGGTCGATGCGAGCGCGCTGAATAGCTACCGCGAGCGGATCCTCCGGGACATGGAAACCACGGATGCTGCCCGGGTCACGCATACCGATCTGCTGGTTGCTTTGACCGCGCGCGTACTGTCGAAGCACCCGCGACTGAATGCGAGCTGGAGTTCGGCGGGAGTTCGTCTGCATGAGTACGTGAATATGGGTGTCGCGATCGCCGTCAGCGACGGAGTAGTGACGGCGGTGATTGCAAATGCACACCGGGCCACGCTTGCCGAAATTGCCCGGCAGCGTCGCGAGATTGCTGACCGCGCCCGCTCTGGGAAACTGCGCCCGGCAGATATATCCGGCGCCACGTTCACCATCAGCAATCTTGGGATGTACCAGGTGGACCAGTTTCACGCGATCATCGTTCCCCCGCAGGCGGCGATTCTAGCGGTCGGGACGATCCGTGACCGGGTTGTAGCCGTGCAGGGGAAGGCCGAGGTGCGTCCGATGATGACGCTGACGGTTTCGTGTGATCACCGGGTCGCAGACGGAGCGCGGGCTGCGATGTTCCTCAGCGATCTCGCTCAAGCGCTGAATGATCCGAAAGAAATCTTGAAGTAGAGAGCCCGGAAGCGGGCGCCTCAAGCCTGAACGCTCTCAATTTCCCGGGCAAGCCGATTCGCGTGCACGTTCACATAGGAGCGATCTAACGCGCTGACGGAAGAGCAGCCGAGCAGTTTGAGCGTTCGCTCCATCTCAGTGCGCAGCATTCCGATCGCGCGGGTAACACCCGCGGGACCTCCAGCAGCTAAGCCGTAAGCGTACGCCCTGCCAACCAGAACGGCGCGCGCTCCCAGGCAGAGTGCCTTGATCACATCACTACCGCGGCGCACACCACCGTCCATCAATACTTCAATCTGGCCATTGACGGCGGCGACCACTTCGGGCAAGACCTGGATGGACGCAGGCACAGAGTCCAGTTGACGCCCGCCATGATTCGAAACGACAACGGCCGAGGCGCCTTCATCGACAGCCCGTCGCGCATCCTCGCCGGTCATGACGCCCTTAATGATGAGCGGGCCAGACCACAATTCACGAATCCAGCGCAGATCGTTCCACGTCACCGTTGAACTGGCGAGCGCAGCGCCCACGTCTGTCATGGGCATGGGGCCCTGGCCGGGGAGTACAACGTTGGGAAGATGCGGGACGCCACCATCGAGCAGAAATCGGACGAGCCATGCGGGACGGGAGAGAAACTGACCCAGGAAGGGAAGCTTCCTGAGAATTCCGCCGCCCATGAGTTCCTTCATGCCGTTGCGCGAATCGCGCTCGCGCATGCCCGCGACAGCAGTGTCGATGGTGACGACCAAGGCGGAGAACCCTGCTTGCTTCGCGCGTGCAATCGATCCCTCGGCCGCTGCCCGCCCACCCATTAAGTAGAGTTGGAACCATACCGGCCCGGTGGATGCCGCCTTCACATCTTCCAGGCGATGCCCGGAGATAGTGGAGAGGATATATACGGTGCCTGCTTGCCCGGCACAACGCGCGGCGGCAATCTCGCCTTCGGGATACATCAAGCGACTGTAGCCGACGGGCGCGAGCAGCACGGGAAGGGCAAGATCAAAATCCAGGACGCGGGTGCGTAGATCGCAAGTTGGAACCGATACCGCGCCTCGCGGGCGGAACGTAACGTCTTCGAAGGCGCGGCAGTTCTCGCGGAGGGTGACCTCGCCATCGGCTCCGCCATCGAGATAGTCGAAGACGACTTTGGGCAAGCGGCGGCGTGCTAACGGGCGCAGATCGGGCACGCTCACGATGTGGGATGAGTTCACTCCGCGCGGCAAGAATTCCTCCTCGGTTGGCAAGTTCGTGCGGCGCCATTATAGCCTTGCCGCGCGCGGGAAGGTCAGCTCAGAGGCGCTCGCTTCGCTTCGCGGGACAGCCCAAGGGGCTGTCGCTACGTGGTCTCGGGAAGGACGTGGTTTCGGGAGGGAGTCCAACAGCGTTAACTTCACGCGAGGCTACTGCTGT
>QHVR01000006.1 GCA_003223595.1 Acidobacteriota bacterium | reverse complement strand
GGCCTGGGCTTGTGTGGTCAGCGCTTGCGAGAGGGTGCTGAGATTGCTGATGCCGTCTTCTACTTCCTGAAAAGCTGTGAGCACGGATTGGCGGTAATTGGCCACGGCCTGTTCGTAGGCGGCGCGCGTCGCAGCCAGGTTGGCCCGGTTCCGTCCGCCTTGGATAATGGGCTCCAGAGCATCGGCTCCAAGGGACCAGAACAGACTCGGGGCGCTAAATAAAGAACTGATAGCCGTACTCTGCAACCCCGCAGCCCCACTCAGGGTGATGTGAGGATAGAACGCCGTGCGGGCTAGCCCCACCTGAGCATTTTCATAGGCGATCTCACGTTCCAGGCTGGCGATATCGGGACGGCGCTCCAGCACGTCCGAGGGCACACCCAGCGGCACGGGAGGTGGTGTGGCTTTCAGAGGCGCTGGCGGGATACTGAAACCTGTAGCCGGTTGGCCGACCAGGACGGCA
>QHVR01000005.1 GCA_003223595.1 Acidobacteriota bacterium | reverse complement strand
TCCAGAGTGGGGAGGAGTTTGCCGTCGTGGTTATCGAGCACGTCGTATTCGATGCCGATCCGCCGTCCGGCCTCTTTGGCTTCAGCCCGGCGCCGGTCGGCGAGCTCTTTTCCGCCTTGAGACTGATGCCCGGCATCACCGTTGGTGAGAGAAACGAACTTCACCTTATCGCCGAGTGCGGCGTATTTGGCGGCCAAGCCTCCGGCGCCCAGATCGCAGTCGTCCGGATGCGCGCCGAATGCGATGACGCGCACGGGTTCATTCTGAGCGCATAGGGCGGGGACGAACACGATGGCGAGAAAGAAAGCGGACCAGAGCCTGCAATGAAGAAGGGAGCCAAGCAATTGGCGGAGCGGGCTTCGCATGAAAACACCTCGGGCCCGATGATAGCCCCGGGATGGCCCGCTCTCAAGCTTGAGTAGAAGGCGAATAATTTCTCCTGCTGGAGGCCGCTGTCGGCGAGCTCCGCGCCTTCGAGGAAGTCGACGGCGGTCGCGCGGCGGCCAAGGCGCACAGGACGTAAAACATAGCGGCATTCGCAGGAACGTGCAGATTGAAGTCCACGAGGCTATGCAGGAGAAGTGCGGTGCATCCCAGCAGGGCGGCGAGAGAAATGGCGGCGTCCCACTTGAATTCCCAACGGCGTGAGGTGGGGAAGCCATGACGATACAGGCGAAAGATGAACCACAGCATCAGACCGAAGCCGAGTAATCCGGTTTCCACCAGAAGTTGGGCGTAATCGTTGTGGGCCTGGTTGACAAACAGGTTCGTGTAGAAACTTCGAAAGCTGGGATAGATGGTTGGAAATGTACCCAATCCCCATCCCAGGAGCGGCTTGTGAGCAAAGATTTTCAGGCAATCTGTGGTCATCTTCAAGCGCATGTCAGGGCCGAGATCTCCAAGCCGTCCCAGGATTTTTTCTTTTCCCAGAAAGAGCAGAAATCCGAGCACAGCGCTACACAGAGCAAAAGTCGCCAGAGCGATCCTCGGATTTCGTTTCTGGTAGAGCGTCAAGGCGGTAAAAGCAAAGACTTCGAACACGGAGGAAATCATTCCGCCGCGTGATCCAGAGAGAACGATGGTGGTGGCCATGAGTACTGCGCAGAAAGCGACCAGCGCCCGCTTCGGGCCACGCACCATACGGCCCATAGCAATCACGATCGGGAAGGGAACCAGCATTTCCATCAATCCGGCATAGTGATCGTGATTGACATAGCTTCCGTAAATGGAGCCGTGAAACCGTGGGGTATAGAACCAAAAAAATCTGCCGGACGACGTGAGTTCCTGAGTGATGGCGTAAAAAGCGTAGAGCACGCCAAAACCGATTATCAGAAATCCGAATTTCTCTCTCGTATCTTCCTGCCGCAGGCATTCCGTGGCGATCAGCAAGACGATTCCATATGAAATGTACCGCAGCAATTCGTACTTGGTCGCGTACGGATAAGCGGAAGTGTGAAACAGCAATTGCGCCAGCAGCAGCCCTAAGAAGCAGAGCGCGGGAAGGTAGAGGGGGCTGCCTGCCAGTTTCAATTGCGCCGAGAAAACCTGCTTTCCCACCCAAGCCAGAAAAAGAACTGCCGCACCTGCTTCAAAAGCGAAGGTGGACCACTCGTCCACGGCGCCAAAAGCGAGAATGGCGAAGAAGAGGACAGCGCACAATCCTGTCACAAAGAGCCACGGATGCTTCTTCGGCGCAGTGTCCCGCAGGAGATCCAGGTCTATGGAGTCTCTGGTTTCGACTACTAGTTGGGATGAGAGTTTCAGTGGGCGGCCTCCGCGTGGCTGAGTTCGATCAACCGGAGGTCGTCTACCCAAAGCTTGCCGCGGATCAGTGGTCCGGGAGGTTGGCGAGTAATTTTCACAAAGATCAGATTGGTCGCGGGCCCGGTACGGAAGCGCGCCTCTTGCTTATGCCAGGGATTGCTGCCTAGCAGATCGTCGGTTACCGCGTAAGGGGAAAGAGTATAAGCGTCACCAATGGCGAAGCGCGGACCACTGGCGCTGTCAATGTCCTGTGTCTTCGATTGGGCGCTAAACGCGTAATCGGCATTGGGCTTGACCGGAACCAGTTGCGTAATGCCTGCATCGGGCGCATTGCGCCCGTTGAAGGTGACTGAGAGCGAGCGTGTGCCGCCGTAAAACTGCGTCGTGTCGATGGCCAACTTGGCGTTAGGGTTCGGCTCGTACCACCAGTCGAAGCCGCCATTCAGCAGAGGCTCCTCGAACCCCCCATTCACAATCAGGTTTGCGGAAACTGGCAGGTAGGGACGAATTTGCTCGTCAACTTGGGCCAATTGCCGCCATGCAGTCATCGCGGATGCGACCTGCTCACTGGCGAGCAAAAGCCGGAAGTAGGGAAGAGCGGGTCGCGCAGGAAATGGCTGATGGAGGGCGATCAAGTGATCCCACGCAATGTTCGCGGCAGCGGTTTCCTGTTTGGCAACCAGCAGACGCAAGAAGGAAAGATACAGATCGGGTCGCTGGGGCAAAGCGTGATCGAAGATCTGATTGGCATCGCCGCTGGCACGCCAGCACAGCTGAAGAGCAGAGTCGGTGGAATCGGGATCGTTCGCAAGTACGGTTCGGAAATAAGGAAGAGCTTTGGAAACGTCTCCTTGCAAAAGGAAAAAATTCGCCGCCTGCCAGGCAACATGCGGCGTCATAGGATCGGCCGCGGCGGCGCGTTGAACGGCTTCCGCCTGGTGATCGGTCTCGCCTGCGAGTTGATAGGCGCCCGCGAGATCGAGCCAGTAGCTGGACTGGTACGGATTTAGTTTTACCGCAATCTTGAAATTGCTAACGGCGTCATTCAGTGTTGCCAGGGAGAGCGCCTGGTTGCGAGCGAGCACCGCGGGATATTCCGAGTTCGAGGGCTCCAGGCGAATGGATTTCTGGATATCGGATTCGCCCGGGCGGGTGGCAAGGTGTGCGGCCCAAAACGCGCGCGCGGCAAAAGTCAGATAGACAGCGGCGAAGAAGAAAGAAAGCCCAGCGAATGCAACGCGGCGAACTGGGGAACGCAAGTCCATCTGCATCGAAATCGGGGTGCACCGTGCCTGGAAACCGTCAAGAGACTTTGCTAATCGTCTCTTGGGATTCGTCGTAGTAGCGGTCGGAATAACGGCCGCCATAGTAGTAGTAGCCTTCCGTGGAACGAGTATTCAGACCGTTGAGGACGATTCCCATGACCCGTGCGTTGACCTGGGTGAGGAGGTCGCAAGCGCGGCGCAGAACGATTTTCGTGGTCCTGCCGGAGCGAGCGACCAGAATGACGCGATCCGCTTCCGGCGACAGCACAACTGCATCGGTGACCGACAAGCAGGGCGGGGAATCGATTACTACATGATCGAACTCATGTCGCCAGCGTGCGATGTAATCCTTCATCACCGAGGAGCCGAGCAATTCCGCGGGTTGGGGCGGAATGGG
>QHVR01000320.1 GCA_003223595.1 Acidobacteriota bacterium | reverse complement strand
AGAGTTAGGATTCGCTGTTTCGCGGGTTGTAAAGAAGAACAGGGGGCAGGGATCGGGGGTCAGGGAGCAGGAAACAACTTCGCCGGGCTGGGACAGCCTGAGAGGCTGTCCCTACGTTGGCGGTGCTAGTACGTGCGCTGGAGTTCGGAGCAGACTAGCCAGAGGTGGTCCATGTACTCGCCGCTCATGGAGCGGAAGCCGGTGACTACAAATCCGGCGGGACATTGGGTGCCGGAGGGATGGCCTCCAGCACGGGGACGCATGACGGATTGCGTCAACTCACTTCTGGGACTCTCGAAGCGCTGTGCGATCTCGCGTACGGAACTGCACTCGCCGGCGGCTTCATCGATGGATGCGCCGCTGCGGCCACGCAGGCCGCGCAAAGCTAAGCCGGGAGAACAGGAGGCGTCGGATATGGGACGGCCGCCAGGACTTCCGGTGCGCGCGGTCATGCGGCGCTCCTGTCCTAGCGAGCCATCCGAACGCATGGGCGCGCAATCAAGCCACGCCTGATTGAAGAATTCGCCGGTCTGCACGTGGAAACCGACGGCGACGAAGCCGGGATCGCAGAGTGCGTCCGGGGCGGGACGTCCGCCGTTGCCGCCTCCAAAGTCACTGGCGACGCGCTGAAAACCCAAAATCAGGATGACATCGCGGTCGCCGCCGAAGCGTCCGCGATCGCCGCGATCGCCATCGTGACCTCGATCGCGGAAGCCGTCGCGATCCCGATCGCGATAGCCGTCACGATCCTGCGACGGGCGATACTGCTGCTGCTGGGGAGCGGCCAGCGCTCCCATTGCAATGACCAGCAGAATTGCCAGGAGGGGAAGGATGCGAGCCGTTCCATCCTGCCGTGAAGTCGAGGTAAGAAGCCTGTATTTCAACGTTGCCATAGACGCTCCTCAGATTCAGGCCGCGCGCAGAGACACTGCGGCCATAGCTTGAAAATAAGCGTTGGTGGACGGGCTGTCAGGATTCCGGAAGGGATGCGGCGAAAGAGATGTTACTAAGTGGTTAGCAGTGGGAGCAGAAAGCTACGTCTCTCGAGAGGCTGGGGGCGGCGCTCGGTTATGCCGTGGGCAGAGTGAAAAGGAAGGTAGTGCCGCGGGCGATTTCGCTTTCGGCCCGGATGGAGCCGGAATGGGCAAGCATGATGTGCTTGGCGATGGCGAGTCCCAGGCCGGTGCCTCCCGATTCACGGGAGCGCGCTTTATCGACGCGGTAAAAGCGTTCGAACAAGCGGGGGAGGTGCTCGGAGGAGATGCCGGCGCCGAAATCGCGGACGTAGAATTCGACGGCCCGTTGGGCGGCGCACGCGCCCAGTTCGATGCGTGCACCGGAACAGCCGTACTTCATGGCATTGTCGATCAGGTTGGCGAAGACCTGGTGGATGGCTTCGCGGTCGGCGAGAACTGGGGGCAGCGACTCCACTGCTTGAGAGTCGACAATCTTCAAGTCCACTCCCTGGGTGCGGGCAATCTCGCGGAAGCTTTGTTCCGCGTCGTTGAGCAGTTCCAGCGGCGGGATGGGCTCAGTCTCGAAGCGAGTTTCGCCAGATTCCACGCGGGCGAGGGTGAGAAGGTCTTCGGTGAGGCGAGACATGCGGAGAGAATTCTTGCGAATGATCTCGAGGAATTCGCGGCTGGAGTTGGAATTCTCAGAAGTGGTGTCGAGCAGGGTTTCGGTGTATCCCTGAATGGAAGTAAGGGGTGTACGAAGCTCGTGGGAGACGTTGGCGATGAAATCACGGCGGGTTTTTTCAACGCGTTCGGTTTCGGTGAGATCGCGCAAAACGGCAACCACGCCGCCATCGGGGAGAGGAGCGGCGGTGACTTCGAAGGCGCGGCCGGGAACGATGGAGGTGGCGCGGCCGTTTTTGACTTCCTTCGTGATGGTCGCGGCTTGCACGGCGGCGAGGAAATCGGGGTCGCGGATGGTTTCGACCACGGGCGCATTGAGCCGGGTGTGCTGGGGAACGAGCTGATCCATGGGATGGTTGGCCCAGCGGACGAGGCCATCGGCGCTGACGGCGATCACGGCGTCCTGCATGCTGTTAAGCAAGGTTTCGAGTTGATGCTGGCTGGAACGGACGGCAGCGAAGCTGAGCTCGATCTGGCGGGCGGTTTTATCGATGGCGGCAGCGACGCGGCCGATTTCGTCCAGGGGACGATCGTTGACGCGGGCACGCAGATCGCCTTGCTCGATGCGAGCGGCGACGTCGACAATGCGCTGCAAGCGACGCGATGTCCAGACCGAGGCGGCGGCCGCGATCAGCAGGGCGATGAGGGAGGCGAAGAGCGATCCCCATAGAAGATGGTGACGAACCTGGGCCTGCACGGCTTCTACATCGGAAAGAGGATAGGCGAGGCGGACGGCGCCTCCGGCGATGGGAGCCGCGACGTAGAGAAAAGGTATGCCGATGGTGGCGCTGCGTCGCTCGCTCTCGCCAGTCTGTCCCTTGAGGGCGGCCACGAATTCTTTTCTATGGGAGTGATTCTCCATGGCGTCGGGATTGGATTGAGAATCGGCGAGCACTCTGCCGGAGGCGTCGATGATGGTGGCGCGAGCTCCGGCGGACTGACCTTCCTGGGCGGCGATCTCGGGGAGAGGATGGGTTTTATCGGTTTCGACGCGATGCGCGAAGAGGAGTGTCTTCTGGACCAGATTGCGCTCGATCTCGGCGCGCAGGGAGGTTTCCCACGCGTTGCCGATGACGACGTAGAGGACGGCGGCGGTGGCGGCAATGATGATGAGAAAAACGGCGAGCAGCTTGAAGAAGATGCGGTTCTTCAAAGTTTCCTCGGCTGACTCGTGTCCATTTTACTTGGGGACCTCGAAGCGATAGCCGGCGCCGCGCACGGTTTTCAGATAGCGAGGATTCTCCGGGTCGGGCTCAATTTTTTCGCGAATGCGGCGAACGTAGACGTCCACCGATCGTGGGGTGACGTACGCCGTATCGCGCCAGACGGAGTCGAGCAGATGATCACGGCTGAAGACTCGGCCTTTGTGGCGGGCGAAGTAGTCCAAGAGGCGAAACTCTGTGGCGGTCGTAGGAACGGTGCTGCCGCGGACGGTGAGGGTCATGGCCTCATGGCCGAGGGATCAATCTCGATTTCGCCGATGGTCATGGGACTGGGCGGAAGCGGGCGTTCGAAACGCCGGAGCACGGCTTTGACGCGGGCCACGAGCTCGCGGGGACTGAAGGGCTTCGGGATGTAATCGTCGGCGCCGAGTTCGAGGCCGAGGATACGGTCGGCTTCGCTGCTTTTGGCTGTCAGGAAAATTACCGGGACTGAAGAAAGACCTGCGGTCTGGCGAATGGTGCGGCAGATTTCCAGGCCATCTTTGCCGGGGACCATGATATCGAGGAGAAAAAGCGCCGGGCGCTGGCGCTCGGCATCGGCCAGGATGGTGGCGCCGCCCGGATACACGCGCACGGTGAACCCTTCGTTTTCGAGATGATGGCGGACCAAGCGGGAAATGTCGGGATCGTCTTCGAGCACGAAGATGCTGGGATTCACGAGATTATTTTAGCGGAGAGCGTTGGGAGTACCTAGCAGGTATGACGAGTTGCGGGGTGTGCAGGGAGTATTTTCATCGGATTTTAACAATTCCGTAGTGAGTTTCAGAGTCTTGCTGTCGAAGAGGAGTGGGCACGTGCGGGGGCACGCTGAGGCTACAAGGACAGGGGCTAGGGGACTGGGGAGTAGGGATCAGCGGATCCTGCCGAGTTTCACTCGGCCTGGACTGCCCGGCGGACACATTATGGGGAAATTATCAGGTTTGCGGACTTGTCTAGATTAAAGATTGCTTTCGGAGGGATGACTGTAGTGGCGCTGTATTCGGTGATTATGGCTGGGCCGGAATATTTCTTGCGGGGTTGAAGGGACTCGCGAGGATGGATTGAGGTCTTCAGGTTCTCGCCATCGAAGGAGACTTCGGCTTGGGGAAAGCTGCCGAGTTTCACTCGGCCAGGGCGACCGATGGCGGCTGTCCCTACATTCTTCGGTTTATTTTGCAGGGTTGCCCGGAGGCGGAGGGTTACTAATTCAACTTCTCTGGCGGGATGGGTGTAGCCGTAGCGGCGATTGTGCTCGCGCTGAAAGTGTTGTAGCAGATTGGGTGTCAGGGGGATGTTGAGTTCGTATCCCTGGCCGCGGTAGCGAACATCGATGCTACGGTGGAAGTGTGGAGAACCCTGCCAGGATTCTTCGCGGAAATCTCTGGCGCCCGTCTGTTCCATCGTTTTGAATTCGGCGGCGAGCCTGGCCTGGGGAACTTTTCCGGAAACTCGCAACAGGATGGTACGCGAATAATCCTTCACAACGTCGCTGGCCAGAATGCCCAGAGCGGAGAGTCCGCCGGGAAAAGCTGGGACGATCACGGTCGGGATGCGCAGGGCTTGGGCGAGAGCGCAGGCGTGCAGCCCTCCGGCACCGCCAAAGGCGACTAAAGCAAAATTGCGGGGATCGCGGCCGCGCTCGATGGAGACTACGCGAATGGCTCTTTCCATGGTCGCGTTCACTACCTCGATGACTCCGGCGGCGAAGTTTCCCAGGGACAGATTCGACCCTTGCTTTTTTAGCCATGCCTTGGTGAGGCGGCGGGCGCGATCGAGGTCGAGGGTGAAGTCCCCGCCGAGAAAGCGCGTTGGCTGCAGGCGGCCTAAGAGAAGATTGGCGTCGGTCACGGTGGGCTGAGTACCGCGACCGTAGCAGATCGGGCCGGGATCGGCGCCAGCGGATTCGGGGCCGACGCGGAGGACTCCGGCGGCGTCGAAGCGGGCGAGCGAGCCTCCGCCTGCGCCGACCGTGTGAATGTCGAGCATGGGAACGCTGATGGGAAGTCCGGCGATTTGAGCGTCATTCGCGGTCTTGATCGCACCTTCGACCAGCGAGACGTCGGTGGAGGTGCCTCCCATATCGAAGGCGATGATGTTTTCGAAACCGCTGGCGCGAGCGGTGGCGAGGGCGCCGACTACTCCGCCGGCAGGACCGGAGAGCACGGTGCGGACGGGCTCGCGGGCGGCCGTGGAGAGGGCCGTGATGCCTCCGCTGGATTGCATTACGAAGATTCGGCAGGCAGGGGCTAAAGCCGGTTTTCTTCTCGCGCCTTTCGCGGCCCTGAAGGGCCGCTCTTCCACCGCTGCTCTGTATTGTCGTTCCGTCACTGCTTTGTAGTCTCGTTCTGTAGAGACGTTGCTAGCAACGTCTCTACGGCAGGATTGTTCAAGATTATGGAGATATTTTTGCATCACGGGTTGCAGGTAGGCATTGATTACTACTGTCGACGTGCGCTCGTATTCGCGGAACTCCGGGATAATTTGGTGCGAGATGGACAGCGGGAGCGCTAGATCGTTTAGCGCTGCAGCAACTGCCTTTTCATTTTTCGTATTCGCGAAGGAGAACAGTAGGGAGATGGCGATCGCCTGCGGTTTCGCCTCGGCGATTTTGGCGAGCAGCGAATCGAGTTCTTCGCAGCTGGGCGTGGTCAGGATTTCTCCGTCGGCGGCGGTGCGTTCATTGATGCCGAATCGGAGTTCCTTAGCGACCAGTGGCTCGATGCGATCGAAGAAGAAATCGTACAGTTTGGGACGAGCCTGGCGTCCGATTTCTATGGCATCTTCAAAACCGCTGGTTGTGACTAGAGCTGTACGCGCGCCTTTGCGCTCCAAGAGCGTGTTAGTTCCGACGGTGGTGCCGTGCAGGAGAATGAAATCTGCCGTGTGCGTGATTTTGCTGATGGCTGCCACAATGGCCTGCGAAGGATCGGCGGGCGTGGAAAAGACCTTGAGCATGCGGAGGCGTCCAGCCTCGATCCAGACGCAATCGGTGAAGGTGCCGCCGGTGTCGATGGCGATCCGTAATGGTTGGGAGCGGGGCGGCATGGTCTTGATTGCGGATTAGGGTAACATCTGCGAAAAGGCCGGGGACTCGTAATCAGCGAGGCACCGGCGATCCAATTGAATAAAGCTGGTGCAGCAATGAGATACGACTTTCTGGTGGAGAGTTACGCGACGGAACGGATCAAGGTGCTCAGCGTGTGGAGCGAGTTCCGGGACGAGGATTTGCGGGTGCGGCCGAATGAGAGCGATCTGCGCGGGCGCAGCGTGCTGGAGCAGATGGTGCATCAGTGCGTAAGCGAGGATCTGTGGTTCCGCAACATGCTGGGGATTGATGTATCAGCGCCGCCGCTGCCGCAGCGCGAGACGCGGATCGAATTCATCCGGCGCTATGCGGAGGACAGCGGGAGGCGACTGGCGGTTCTGGAGGCGAAACAGGAGGGCTGGTGGGAGGCAAAGACGACGTTCTTTGATGTGCCGCGATCGCGGGCCTGGGTGATGGTTCGCCGGATGACGCACACGTCGCATCATCGAGGACAGTTGATGGCAATGTTGCGGATGCTGGCGCGCGAGGTGCACAGCAATTACGGTCCGACTGCGGATACTGGGGGGCTGATGGCTGATCATGCGCCTACGATCTACGCTTATTCGAGTTTGGAGGATTTGTTGGCGGAGAAGCCTAAGGCGGAGTTGCCGGGGGCGGGCGAGAAGGCGGTTACGGAGCGAGCTGGGAGGTAGCGATGGGGTGGACCAAAACCTTGGACAGCCCGAGGGGCTGTCCCTACGTGAGTCGTGCTGGGTTACTTGATTGTGAAGGCCAGGGTTAAAAGGGTTTTTTGTTCTACTTCGTGGGCTTTGGAGCTGCCTGTGGCGGGGCTGGCACCGGAGCTGCGCTTCACGCTTAGGACGGGGCGATCTCCTACGAGACGTTTCAAGCGCGGGAGCATGTTGAACATCGCTCCCATGTTTGCGGGCTCTTCCTGCACCCAGACTATATCCGCGTGTTTGCCGTGGCGATCGAATTCGGCGGCGACTTCTTCCTCGGGAAATGGATAGAGCTGTTCCAGGAACACGATCGCGGTGCTGGTGTCTTTTCTCTTCTTTCGCTCGGCCTGCAGTTCGTGGCCAATTTTTCCGGTGCAGATCAGGATGCGTTCGGCTTCGCCCACGTCAGTGTCGGGAAGAACGTTGAGGAAGTTCTTGTTAGTGAAATCCTGGATGGACGAACTGGCATCCGGATGGCGGAGCATGCTCTTGGGGGTGAAGACTACCAGTGGCTTGCGCCAGTGGCGCAGAGCCTGGCGACGCAGGAGATGGAAATACTGCGCGGCGTTTGAAGGCTGGGCGATTTGGATATTGTGTTTTGCCGCGAGTTGGATAAAACGTTCGATTCTCGCGCTCGAATGCTCGGGGCCCTGGCCCTCGTAGCCATGCGGCAAGAGCATCACGAGACCGGAGAGCAGATTCCATTTCGCTTCTCCGGCGCTGATGAACTGATCGATGATGGCTTGGGCTACGTTGACGAAGTCGCCGAACTGGGCCTCCCAGAGGACAAGCGATTCGGGATAGTCGCGGCTGTAGCCGTATTCAAAACCTAAGACTCCGGCTTCGGAGAGGGTGGAGTTGTAGATCTCGCAGCGGGCCTGACCGGGAGCGATATTCTCGAGCGGCACGTATTCGTTTTCGTTCTCGATGTCGATGAGAACGGAGTGACGTTGGTTGAAAGTGCCGCGGCGGGTGTCCTGGCCGGACATGCGAACGTGCGTGCCCGCTTTGACCAGGCTGGCGAAGGCGAGAGCCTCGGCCATGCCGTAGTCGACCGGGCGCTTGCCTGTGCCCATCTCGGCGCGCTGCTCCAGCAACTTCTTTACTTTCGGATGGATGTGGAAGTCCGCGGGATACGTGGTGAGGCGCGTCGTCAGTTCAGATAATTCTTCGGACGAGAGCCCGGTCTCCACATCGTATTCGGGGCGGTAGAGGCCTCCGAAATAGCTGTTCCAATATTTAGGCAGCTCGCGCAGGAGGGGCTTGTGCTTGATGGCGCCGGCTTTTTTCTGGGCAGCTTCGAATTCGGTTCTGATGGCGTCGGCGCGGGCTTGGGCGTCGGTTGCGCCAGTGTCTTCGGCGTAGATCTGCCAGAGCGGCGGATGCTGCTTGATTTTCTTGTAGAGCAGGGGCTGAGTGATCGTGGGGTCGTCGACCTCGCTGTGGCCGTGACGGCGATAGCCGATTAGATCGATGACCACGTCGGTGCCGAACTTGTAGCGGAATTCGGTGGCGATGCGAGCGACACGGACTACCGCATCGACGTCTTCGGCATTGACGTGGAAAATCGGGATGGATTGGCGGCGCGCGATGCAGGCGGCGAAACGGGTGGAGTGCTCTTCGGTGTAGTTGGTGGTGAATCCAAGAAGATTGTTCACCACGACATGAATCGTGCCGCCCACGGTGTATCCCGGGAGATCGGCATAGTTCATGGTCTCGGCGAGAACTCCCTGGCCAGCGAAGGCGGCGTCGCCGTGGACAAGCAGAGGAAGATATTTTTCGCGGCCGCCTTCTCCGGTGCGATCCTGCTTGGCGCGAGTGCGGCCTACGGTTACGGGATCGACTGCTTCCAGATGACTGGGATTGGAGACCAGGTGAATGTGGACCTTGCCACCGCTGCGGGTGACGTATTCGCCGGTCGCTCCCATGTGGTACTTGACGTCTCCGGAGCCGAGGACGCTGCGGGGATCGACATCTTCAAAGCCGGCAAAAATCTCCTGGGGCGGGCGCTTGGCGACATGGGCGATTACGTTGAGGCGTCCGCGATGGCTCATGCCCATGACCAACTCGATGGCGCCAAGGCGAGAGGCGGTGTCGAGGACTTCGTCGACTAATGGGATTAGCGCGGTTACGCCTTCCAGAGAAAAGCGCTTGCTTCCCAGATAGCGCTGCTGCATTACGTACTCGAAGATGTCGGCACGAGTGAGAAGATCGAGGATGCGTTGCTGATCTTCTTTGGGAGCGGGGGACTCCATGCGCTCGTAAATCCATTGGCGGCGCACGGGGGAGTAGATGTGATTGATCTCGACGCCGATGGTGCTGGAGTAGATGGCGCGGGCTTCGCGGGCGTAGTCGCCTTCCTTTTCCAGTTCGGGGGTGAGGCGCGGGCGGAGGAATCCGAGGGGGTCGAGATCGCCTTCGAGGTATCCGTACTGGCGGTAGTTGGCGAAGACGCGGTCGCGCTCGGGGTTGGAGGCGGGGGTCTCAACGGCGGCGGAGCCTCCGTTCGCATTCTTGGCTTTCGGGGTCATAGGAAGCAGCTTCTAGAATAAAGGATGCGGGAGCGGGTGCGCGAGATTCTAGGCTGGGGGATTCACCACAGGGGCCACGGAGGAACACAGGGTAAACCTGGAGCTATCAGCGGGAAGAAAGGTGGTTGGATATGGATGAGAGATCAAGAGAAATTCCTGCTCTGCTGGGGATTCCGTTTGATGGGCAGTCTTCTTATTTGCGCGGGGCGGCGGAAGCTCCGGCGAAGATTCGCGAGGCGCTCGGTTGCGATGCTTCGAACCGGTGGACGGAAACTGGGGTGGACCTGGGGGTCCAAGGAATGTATGCGGATGCGGGGGACTTGGCCCTGGCAGGCACTTCCGACAAAGATGCGTTCGCGGCGATTGAGTCTGGAGCGAGTAGGCTGATCGGGCAGGGGAAGCGGGCGGTGTCGCTGGGCGGGGATCATTCGATTACGTTTCCGATCATCCAAGCGGTGGCGAAGAAATATTCCGAGCTGACGATTTTTCATTTTGATGCGCATCCGGATTTGTACGACGATTTTGAGGGGAACCGGTGGTCGCATGCCTGCCCTTTTGCGCGGATTATGGAGAGCGGGCTGGCGAAACGGCTGGTGCAGATCGGGATTCGGACCATCAATGGACATCAGCGGGAGCAGGCGAAGAGGTTTGGAGTGGAGGTGATCGAGATGCGACACCTTCCCGCCTATGCGCGGTTGAAGGCTGCGGGGCCGGTGTACATCTCGTTCGATATGGACGTGCTCGATCCGGCGTACGCGCCCGGGATTTCGCATCGCGAACCGGGAGGGATGTCGGTGCGGGAAGCGATCGCGCATCTGCATGCGGTGGAAGGAGAGATTGTGGGCGCGGATGTGGTGGAATATAACCCTGTGCGCGATCTTTCGGGGCTGACTGCTATGGTGGCGGCGAAGATACTGAAGGAAATTCTCGGGAAGATGATTGCGAACTGAGCAGAGAACTCGGAAATCGACCGATCCAGAGGAGACGGAGTCAAACAGAAAAACGATATTTCGCGGTACAATCGGCGGGCGCAAAGACGTTAAGCTGCGTACAATTGGTCTTCAATTTATGGCGCAAAATATTCATCACTATCTTTCCAAAAGCTTGCTGCTTGCGGTTTTGTCAGGGATCAGCGTAGGGCTGGCGTGCTCGAAGAATTCGGCACAGGCCGGGCCGCCAGGTGGAGGCCCGCAGGCCATGCCCGTCAAGGTGATCGACGCCAAGGCGGTGCCGGTGCACGACACTTCCGAGTACGTTGCGACGCTGAAATCGCGGGACTCGGCGGTGATCATGCCGCAGGTGGAAGGCGTGGTCACAGAGATCTTTGTGCATTCGGGGGACAAGGTCGCGGGCGGGGCTCCGCTGATGGAGATCGATCCGCTGAAACAGCAGGCGACGGTGAAGAGCCTGGAGAGTGCGCGGGCGGCGCAGGAAGCGCAACTGAACTGGGCGAAGCAACAGTACCAGCGCACGCAGGGCCTTGCCTCAGCTGGCGTGGTGAGCAAGCAGGATCTGGATCAGGCAAAAGCGACGTTGGATGCGGCGCAGGCGCAGATCGATTCGCTGAACGCGCAGGTGCGGGAGCAGGAGGTGCAACTCCATTACTACAAAGTTGTGGCACCAAGAGCGGGGATTGTGGGAGATGTCCCGGTGCGCGTTGGGGATCGGGTCACCACCTCAACCCAAGTGACGACGGTGGACCAGCCGGGCAGCCTGGAAGCATATGTGTATGTTCCGGTGGAGCGGTCGTCGCAGTTGAAGATGAATGCTCCGGTGCAAATTCTGGACAGCAATGGAAAAGTGATGGCGGAGACGCGGGTGAGCTTTATCTCGCCGCAGGTGGATAACACCACGCAGACGGTGCTGGTCAAAGCGCGGATCGCGAACGGGAATGATCGCCTGCGGCAGTCGCAATTCATCCGGGCGCGGGTGGTTTGGGGAACACATCAAAATCCCGAGGTGCCGATCCTGGCAGTGTCCCGCCTGGCCGGGCAGTATTTCGCGTTTGTTGCCGAGCCACAAAATGGCAATTCGTTTGTCGCGCGGCAGAAGCCGCTGCAGATCGGACAAACCGTGGGCAATGACTACGAAGTGCTGGCGGGCATCAAGCCGGGGGACAAGGTGATCGTCTCAGGAACGCAGTTTCTTTTGGATGGAGTGCCGGTGATTCCGCAGAGTTAGGTGCGAGCTGTGAGCAATGAGCTGTGAGCTGTGAGCAATGAGCTATGAGCTATGAGCTGTGAGCAATGAGCTATGAGCTGTGAGCTGTGAGCTGTGAGCTAAACCGCTAAGACATTCAGACTGAACTTCCATACTTCTTAATTAGGCTGCACAAACCTTTTGTAGCAGCGTACAGGAATATTCATGTTTGTTGATTTTTTCGTACGTCGTCCTGTCTTTGCCAGCGTTTGCGCGCTGCTGATCATCCTGGCAGGCGCAGCCGTCATTCCCACATTGCCGGTGGCGCAGTTTCCCAACCTGGCGCCTCCGCGGGTCGGGGTGTCGAGCTTCTACATCGGAGCGAGCGCGCAAACCGTGGAGAGCGCGGTCACCATTCCTCTGGAACAGCAGATCAACGGCTCTGAGGGAATGAAGTACATCACCTCGACCAGCGGGAATGACGGGACCAGCCAGATCAGCGTGACCTTTGATTTGGGCCGGGATCCGGACCTGGCGACCGTCGATATTCAGAACCGCGTCAATACCGCACAGGGCAGATTGCCGAGCGCGGTGAAAGCAGTTGGCATTACCACGCAAAAGACCTCGCAGAACTTTGTTTTTGGCGCGGCTGTCATCTCGGACAACAACAAGTATCCACCGCTGTTCATGAGCAATTATCTCGATGTTTATGTGCGAGACGCGCTGAAGAGAATTCCGGGAGTGGCGGACGTCATTATTTTCGGCGAGCGCAAGTACTCGATGCGGCTGTGGCTGGACCCGGTGCGAATGGCGGGACGCGGGTTGACGGCTCCTGACGTGGTCGCTGCGCTGGGCGAACAGAACGTAGAAGTTGCTGCCGGACAGGTGGGGCAGCAGCCGTCGGTTCCGGGGCAATCGTACCAGGTAAGCGTGCGGGCGGTGGGACGATTGAGCGAGGCGGCACAGTTCGACAACGTCATCCTGAAAACGAACGTGGATGGCACGCTGGTTCGCTTGAAAGACGTGGGGCACGCTGAGCTCGGGGCGGAAAACTACGCTTCGGATCTGCAATTCAATGGGCAGGATGCGGTGGGAATCGCGGTAGTGCAACTTTCAACAGCGAACGCGCTGGATGTGGACCGGCGGGCGCTGGCCGAACTGGATCGCCTGTCGAAGAGTTTTCCACCGGGGATGCATTACCACCTGGCATTCGATACCACGGATGCCGTCAGCGAGTCGATCAAGGACGTGCTGTTTACGGTGGGTGGGGCAATCGCGCTGGTCATCCTGGTGATCTTTATTTTTCTCGGGGACTGGCGCACGACGATGATTCACTTCATCGCGACTCCAGTTTCGCTGATTGGGACTTTCGCATTCGTGAAGTTGCTCGGGTTCTCGATCAATACGCTGACCCTGTTTGGGATCACGCTCGCAACGGGATTGGTAGTCGACGACGCGATTGTGGTGATCGAGAACATCGAGCGGCATATTTCGGGGGGAGAGCACGACTCTCGCAAAGCGGCCACCGCGGCCACGGCGGAGATTACCAGCGCAGTCATTGCTACATCGCTGGTGCTGGTTGCGGTATTCGTTCCGGTGGCATTCTTTCCCGGAACGACGGGCATCCTGTTCCGGCAATTTGCACTGACAATCGCATTTTCGATCGCCATCTCCGCCTTCAATGCGTTAACCCTGGCGCCGGCCTTGGCGGCGATTTTTCTTGCCGGACCGCATGGGGGGAAATGGTGGTGGCTCCGAAAGTTCGACCAGGGCGTTGCGGCGATGACGAGGGGCTACCAAGCGTTATTGCATCGTTTTCTAGACTTCAAGTTCGTGATGGCGATCGTGTTCTTGATTGGACTGGGGCTTACGTATGTCGTGTTCACGCGAGTTCCGACCGGGTTTGTGCCCGATGAAGACCAGGGATACTTCATTATCGTGATTCAGGCACCGTCGGGAGCTTCGCTGGAATACACGAAGGCGATCGGAACGCAGATCGCGGGCATGCTGGCGCACGTGCCGGAGGCGGAGGGCACGTTTTCGATAGCCGGATTCAGCTTCGCGGGAGCAGCGGCGAACCAGGGGCTGATTTTCGTCCCGCTGAAGCCATATTCGCAACGTAAGGGGGAACAGCATTCGGCCCCGGCGATCGTGCACCGTGTGCGCCCGATGCTGTTTGGGGTGCAGGGGGCAATTGTATTTGCGACGTTGCCGCCTGCGATCCAAGGATTGGGGCAATTTGGTGGATTCCAGTTCGAGGTGCAAGACCAGACCGCACATCCGCTGGAGGAACTGGCTGGTGCGGCGGGAGGAATCATCCAGCAGGCCCGACAGCGCAAGGAGTTGGCCCAACTGTACACACCTTTCACGGCGAACGATCCGCAATACGTGGTCACGATCGATCGCGAGAAAGCCAAGAGCCTGCACGTGCAGCTCTCGCAGATCACGGACACGCTGGGTGTGTACATGGGATCGGCTTACGTGAACGATTTCGATTTTAATAATCGTTCGTACCGGGTTTACGTGCAGGCGGACCGGCAGTTCCGCGCAACGTCGGAGGACATGAGACGTTTCTATGTGCGCTCGGATAGCGGGGCGATGGTGCCAATGGATAACCTGATCACGGTGACGCAGACCACCACGCCTCAGGTGATCAGCCACTACAACCTTTTCCGGTCGGCGGAAATCGATGGGTCACCGGCGCCCGGGTACAGTTCGGGGCAGGCGATTGCGGGGGCTTTTCTTATAGCTGGACAGGGTTATCGCTCGAGGAGCTGCAGTCCGGGGGAACGTCGTTGATTCTGTTCGGACTGGGAACACTGGTGGTGTACCTGACATTGTCGGCACAGTATGAAAGTTTTGTGCTGCCGTTTATCGTGCTGCTGGCGGTGCCGATGGCGCTGCTGGGCGCGCTGGGGGCACAGTGGCTGCGTGGGTTGCAAAATGACGTGTACTGCCAGGTGGGGCTGGTGATGCTGGTCGGGCTGTCGAGCAAGAACGCAATTCTGATTGTGGAATTTGCGGAGCAACTGCGCGAGAGCGGAGTGCCGCTGGTGGAAGCGGCGGTACAGGCGGCGACTATCCGACTGCGGCCCATCCTGATGACTTCATTGGCATTCATTCTGGGCGTGGTGCCGCTGGTGTTCGCCAGCGGGGCTGGGGAGAATGGACGGCATTCGGTGGGAACTACGGTGTTCGGCGGGATGATTATGTCGACCGTGCTGAATTTGTTTTTTATTCCTGTGCTGTATTTAATTATTGAGGGGTGGAGAGAGCACGGGAAGGCGCCGGAGCATCGATAGCTGGACTCGCTTGGCTCGGGCGGACGAGGCGTCCACCCCTACACAGGCTGGGTCTGCGGGCAGATGGCGGTGTTGCCGCTTCCGCCTCGCTTCGCTTCGGCGGGACAGCCCAAGGGGCTGTCTCTACGTGGGCATTGCAAGCCCTACACAGGCGCGGGTTGGCGCTTCCTCTTCTTTACTGTTTTGCGCTGCTGGGATTTCTTGCGGGCTTGACGGCGCATCTTGGCCATCCACTCGCGGGAGTACATTGTGCCTCGGCATTTGGGGGAGCCGCAATGGCACGGGGCGGGGTCATCATCGTCGTAGAGGTTGTAGTCCCAGACTAGTTCCTCGCCGGCGGCGATGTTGCGGATGGCGTAGAGCCATACCCGGCCTTTCACCTCGTCTACTTCACAATTGGGATCACAGGAATGATTCAGATAGGCGCCCAGGCCTTCGCCGTCGATGACGGTCTTGCCATCTTCCAGACCATATAAATAGGTACGAGACACGCCGTCGTAGCGGCGGTCGGCTTCTTCGGGGGTGATGCGTTCTCCCGCGTACTCCACGATGCGGGTTCCTTTGCGGATGGGGGTGTTGGTGTAAACGCCAACAGAATGAATGGGTGATGGGCGGACAACCAAGGCCATGAACTAATTTCGCATGGGAACGAGGATTTGGGGAGAGGGAAAATTTAGGAGCCGACGTTTACGGCTCGTACACGGAACTGCCGTAGCCCTGATGGCGGGCGGCTTCCTGCAGTTCTTCCAGATGCTTTTGCAAGCGTTCGAGCTGAGATTTCAGGTTCTCAACCTCTTGCTGCTTCCGGCGCTGTCGCTCATTCCAGTCCACGTGTTTTTCGTAGTTTCCCTGGGAGAAGCGGATGGAACTACTCAGAGCATCGATGCTGTGCTGGAGGGATGCAATGCTTCTCTTGGTCTGCAGAATGTGGGATTTCCAATAGTCGGCGGGGCGCTTCTGCTCTTTATCGGGCGCGACAGTCAGCGAATCGCCGGATTGAGGAGAGGTGTTCGTGGTGTCTTCATGCTCAGGAATTTCTTCGTTGGTGATGACGTGAGGGGATTTTGAAGGCTTCTGTGGATCAATAGATTGTGCGGTGTTCCCTTCCGCGTGCTGCTTCTGCTGTTTGGCCTGGCGGGCCACGTCTGCCAAGGATTGCGCATCCTGGGCGACTGCCCACGCGCAGGAGACAGCAAGAACGAGTGCCAATATGAGTTGGTTGGTTGGCATGGATGTGTTCCCAGTTTCCAGCACAGTTTAATTTTGCGCACCGCGGGCAGGGGCACAGGCGCTTCATCATTATTATTTTCTGTGGAGGGCAGGTCGACGTTACCTTGGTGCACGCAACGGACCAGGCTACTGATCGGTATATGCGGCAATCAGGCTGTCAAGCTTCTGGAGGAGAGCCGTGTTTGCTGCACGGGGATAGTGCGCCAGAGACTCGCGATAGTGGGGGACGTTATAGAGGAAGGACTCGACGCGCTCTTTATTCAAGTCTTCCCAATAGGCGCCATAGCCGGATTTTTCCAGCCAGTAGGCATTAAAGATCTGCTCGAATTGATGGCTGACTGGGACTGCCAGATAGGGCTTGGCCAGATGCAAGGATTCGGTGACGAGCGAGAAGCCTGAGTTGGCGATGATTGCGCGCGCGCTAACCAGATCGGCGAAGAAGCCATCGAGAGACGGTTTTTTGAACGTGATGTTTCCTTCCGTGCCATCGCGGCCGAAGCCGTAGGCCATGAAGGTAGCGCGCACGGAGCTTAGTAATTTTGCCAACTCCGGGGCAGGCGAGGTGACGTAGACCAGGATGTGATCGCGTTGGGTGGGAGTGGCGTCGAGGATCTGCTGGCGCAGCAACGGAGGGAACAAAAATGTATTGCGCTTGCGGACAGGAGCAGTGAAAAAAGAGATCACGAGGTAAGCATTGGCGTGCGGGGTCATCAGCCGGGTAACGAGTTTGGTGGCAGCGGCATCGCGGCGGTATTGCCGGGGATAGGAGACGACGGTGTTGGTGAGGCAATGCTGGTTATCAATGGAGATGACGGGCAGACGGCGCCTGTGGCCGATGTGGCAGGTGAGTGGTTCGAAGTCGGTAATCACCAGATCGATTTGGGCGTCATCGACGAGGCGGTTCAGGCGAGCAAGGCTCCTTGAGGCTTGCGGGACCGTGATCAAGTTCTTAGCGATCGTGCGCTTATAGCGGACTCGATTGTTCACGTAGGCGAAGCGGAAGCCGTAGATCTCGGTGACTTCAAATTTGTCTTGCAGGTTCTGCAGGCCTCGGTCGAATGAGGCGACGTGCAGGCGATGTCCCTGAGCGGCGAGGTGGGTGAGAACTTCTTTGGCGCGGGTGGAGTGGCCCGCGCCTTCGCCGTTTACGCCATACAGGATGTTAGCCATGAATGGGCGAGTATATACGCTCACGACCTGTGCTCCTGCGTGGCGTCCGTCTTTAGGTTTCACCACAGGGGACACAGAGGAACACAGGGGAATCTGAGAATATCCGCAGTTCTACTGTTGCGGGTCGGGGAGCGGCAGAGCTACTGTGTCGATGGTTTGCGGGTCATCGCGCAGCTTTATGTACAGCGTGTTGCCTTTTGGGGGCGGGATAGCCAGGGCATCTTCCACGAAGCCTTCGGGGACTTTGACGGGGTTGGCAAAATCTGCGTCAGTGCTGACCGAATCCAGCAGAAAGAGTTTGTCGCCGCTCAGGGTGCATTGCTTTTCGGGGTCGGAGGGACAGCGGACTCCGGTGAGAAGAGGAACGCGAACGAGATTCACCAGCGACTGCCAGTCTCCGTTGGTGCCGTCGCCGGACACGGGGCGAAACTTCAAGGGACCAAAGGCCGAGGGACCCAGCAGCTTCATCGGATCAAGCGCGGCGAGCACGGTCTTGGAATCCTGCGGGGTGAGACTGCCGTCTTTAAAACTCAGCGTCACGCGGAAGGACTCGTCGGCGGTGGCAACTTCGACTTTCTCCGCGGGCGGAAAGTTTTCTGGGGCTTGTGTTTTCAAGAAGAAGTTCAGATGGCCATTCTGCGGAAGTTCTTGCTGGCTGCCCAGGCGAACCGCAGAGGGCGAGGAACTTTGCTCCACCTGGATGCTCTTGCTGAGCAGGGTGACGGCGGGGCGCTGAGCTTCGACTTCGGACTTCAGGTCGAGAATGCGGGCGTCTTTGAGAGTGGCGTGGATGGTCAGCGAATCTCCGGGGTGGAGTTTCGTCTTCGCGTCGGCATCGGCGGTCGTGAGTTTCAGTTCATCCTGCTGATTAGCGCGGGTCAACGCTCCTGGGGTAAAGCGGATGCCATTGATGTCGAGGCTTTCCACCTGATCGAGGCGCGTGCCTTTGAGAAGGCCGTCGGCATCTCCGGCGTGAATGCTGAAGCTGTCGAGGCGTCCGGCTTCGGCGTAGGTGTGAAGAGGAACCTCGTCAATCTCACGCAGGCCGAACTTCTTGACCTGGAGAGTGAGCCATCCGGCGCTAGCCTTCTGCAGGGGGACTTTAATTTCGATTTCGTCGGGCTTGGAACTCTTCCATTCCGCGGTGACAGTCTTTCCCTGCTGATCCTTCAAGGAGACTTCGCTGACGCAGCAGGCGTCGTCGGACTGGAGGTGCAGGGTGTCTTCGCGACCTACGATCAGGGCGCTGGCGTCTTTGGAAGCGACGGTCCACTGGGAGGGTCGCGAGGTGCGGAAGTGGTAATGCGGGCCCTCGAAGGTGCGGAAGCCCCAGGTTCCCCGCAGGGTTCCAGAGACCTCGCCACTGAGGTCGGCGGATTGAAGGGCATGCGTTTCGACGATGAAGCCGCCGCGGATGGGATCAGGAGTGGCGGGGAGATCGACGCCCGGAGCGCCCTTGATATCGACGTGGAGCGCAAAGTTGTGGGCCAGTTCGGAGGCGAATACAAGGGGAGCGCCGTCGGCCGCGACCACGACGGAGGGTTTGCCAGCGCAGAAGATTTGCGAGCCGTCGACCGCGCGCAGGGGCGGAGGGGGCGCTACACGTACCGGAGGCAACCCGATCACTATCACCGATTTGGGATTGCGGAATGACGGAGGGTTGTTGAGGCGGAGATTCAGTTCATCTTTGTGCGGCAGGGCGAGCGCGGGAATGTATTGATACTGCGCGGTGTGGGCAGTACTCAAGATGCGAGCAACGTCCACGACGGCGCCCACATACGCGCTGTAGTAACCGCCACGGGCGGTTGGCGTGGAACTGATCTGCGTCAAGAGGTCTGTGGAAGGCCCGGATGTCAAGGTCGCGACCATGGTCTGGCTATGGGCATCGTCAAGCACTAACTGATCCGTGTTCTGGGTGAGGCACGGGACCTGCTGCGCACTGGGCTTGTCGAAACATTGCTGGTCAAGCTTCATGCCGAGACTACGGGCCAGCATGGTGGTGTGTACTTTCAACTGGTCAGGATCGGCGGTATAGGTTTCGCGCACCGCCTCCATATATTTCTCCAGGCGAAGGCGGTCGAGGCTGGCCTGCTGCAGATCCTGGGCGGCGCGTACAAATGCGCCCGGCTTGCCACGGACCGCGGCGCGAAGAGTGCTAAAGGCTCCCCCGGTTTCCGGGGCAAGGAACACTAATGCTTCCTCGGCCTCCTCGGGAACCGTGACGAATACGCCTTCTTCATGGACCGACTTGCTCCAGGTTTCCACGCGCGTAAACCATGATTCGGGCGGAGGATTGGTGGCGCCTCGCAAGAATGCGATCACCATCAGGTAGCGTACGGATTGCGTATCGGGAAGATCGGCATGAACCCAAACGCGATCTCCAGGCACCTCGACCTTGGGGCCTATCAGGTCGAAGGCGGCATTATCCGCTGACGAGACAGAGGTCAGGAAGAAGCACAACAGAATCGCAGCCACTGCAGGGTGGCGGAACAGTTTTATGAGTTCAGAGAAACGCACTGATTCCCTCTCCAGGTTGGGGTGCTTACTTTGATTTTGGCTGTGTTCGTATTTTAACTGATGGGGTGGAGGGGGATAGTGGGGGAAGTAGTAGGAAGGACAATGCCTTAGGGACAGGGACCGTGAGCGGTAAGGTATGAGCAGTGAGCTATGAGCTGTGAGCTATGAGCAGTGAGCTATGAGCTATGAGCTGAGAAGTTCTGTTCACTCGTTGTTCATGGTCACCACTGCACTTGAGATTCTTCTATTCCGACTGGACAGCCTGAGAGGCTGTCCCTACTGGCCGTACATGGATGCGGAGGTGCTGAATTTCGCAACAGAGCTGCGTGATGATTGTTGAAAATTCAAACATTGTCCTTCCGGCGATCAGTGCTATGTACTTGCGAAATCTATCGCACAAAATTGTGTTGACGGAAACTGTGAGCAGTCACTCCTTGATCAACACAAGAATCTGAGCGTTCTCGAAAGTCTGGAATGAACCTCATGGGCCGTGATAGAGAAAACTTCTCCCGATGCCGAAAAGAGGCAGGCGGCTTGATCGTGCTGGCTGGAAGTTTGCTGCTAGTGGGATGTCAGGGATTCAGTTCCAAGTCGCCGAGCCCCACTCCCACTCCGACTGCGACGGGCAGCTTGTCTTTTGGTTCGCAAGCCTTAGATTTCGGCAGCGTGGCGGCGGGGAGCAGCAAGATACTTACGCTTTCGGTGAGCAATACTGGGAAGACATCGGCGAGCATCAGCAGCGCGTCGGTGTCGACGAAATACTTTTCGTTGACTGCGCCCAGTCTACCGGTGACGATCGCGGCAGGGCAAAGCGAATCGCTGACTCTGGCTTTTACTCCGAATGCGGCCGGAACTTTCAGCGCGACGGCGGCGATCGGCAGCGATGCGTCAAGCGCGCTGACAGATATTTCGTTGTCCGGCACGGGCATCAGCGATGGACAGCTGGCAGTGAATCCGGGCAGCGAGGCTTTCGGCAGCGTCACCGTAGGGAGCACGCAATCGCAAAGCGTGACGCTCACCAATACGGGAGGAACCACGGTTACGCTTTCGAATGCATCAGTGAGCGGTTCCGGGTTTCATTTGAGCGGCCTGACTACGCCACTGACGCTCAATGCTTCGCAAAGCGCAGTCTTCACGGTGGCGTTTGCGCCGCAGGCTGCGGGGAGCGCATCCGGCAACGTAAGCATTACGTCGGACGCAACGAATGCCAACGTGAGCATTTCGCTCTCGGGCACAGGCACGACTGCAGTGGGGCAACTAGCGGTGAGCCCGGGCACGCTGAATCTAGGCAGCGTGGTTGTTGGCACCAGCAAGAGTGCGTCGGGCACATTGAGTGCCAGCGGGGCCAATGTGACGGTTACGGGAGCCAGCACCAACAATTCGGTGTTCACAATTGGAGGATTGAGCTTGCCGGTGACGATTCCCGCGGGCCAGAGTACCTCGTTCTCGATTACCTTTAGCCCGCTGACGTCGGAGACGGCAAACGCGAGTTTGACTGTGACAAGCAATGGACAACCGTCGAGTACGACCGAGGGGCTGACGGGATCGGGGACTCCGGCGCCCACCCACACGGTGAACCTATCGTGGAACGGGAGTACGTCGTCGGGCATTTCGGGCTACAACGTGTACCGTGCGTTGTATTCGAGCGCGGCGTGCGGGGCGTTCTCGAAGATCAATTCTGTGCTTACCACGACAACTCTGTATACGGACAGCAATGTGGTGGACGGCAACTCGTATTGCTACGCGGCTACGGCCTCTGTGCTCACGACGACAACTCTGTATACGGACAGCAACGTGGTGGATGGGAAGTCGTATTGCTACGCGGCCACGGCAGTCAATTCGAGCAGCCAGGAGAGCGGGTACTCGAATGTCGCGTCCAACGTGCAGATCCCGGCGCCGTAAGGCGCGATTGGTAGAGTTGCGCGAGAAACGTTTTTTTCGCCCCGCTGGGGCTGGGGGCTCGTTTTACCTTCTACCCACGCCTTACGGCGTGGGCTGAGTTCTTTCGCCGCTTCGCGGCTCCAAACCGATGGCGGCACGAGTGAAGCCGTGCCCTTCCCAAAACGCGGTGCCAATCAGAACTTTTCCGCAGGCTGGGGAGCCGCGACCTTTGCTTGCCAACGGCTGAGCGTTGTTTGCCCACCGCCGGGCTTCGCCCGGCTGGACAGTCTAGGCTGCTGTCCCTACATTGACTGGTGCAGGAGTTCATGTTCCCGCGCCAGATCGGTTTGGGCGTTGTTGATCCAGCGCTCGGGGGCGCTGGGTTGTTTCTTCAGAATTTCGTATCCGGCGCGGCTCTCGGATTCGGCTTCCGCATAGTGCTTGTCGAGAAGAAGGGCGCGGCCCAGGCGAACGCGCGCGATTCCCACGTTCAGATGATCCGGCGGGAGGGTCTGAGTGTAGATCTGCAGGGCCTCGTGAAAAGACTTCTCTGCGCCAGAGTAGTCTTTGCGGTCGACCAGCACGCCTCCGAGATTACACAAGGCGATACCAATGTAGTAGTGCTTGCCGGAATAAACGGCGCGATAGATGTCGGCCATGCGGCGGAAGTCGGCTTCGGCGTCGTCCAGCTTGCCTTGCTGCTGCGAGATCTTTCCCAGTTCGTTCAGCGTCCCGGCCACCCGGGGATGAACTTTGCCGTAGACCTGCTCCTCAACCTGGAGAGCCTGCCGCAGCATTCCCGCGGCTTCATCGCTTTTGCCTGCAGAAACCAGAGTGCGGCCTAAGATCGTGAGCGCCGAGGCCGTCGCAGGATGATTGAGGCCGTAGAAGGACTGGGTGATATCGAGCGCGTCGCGATCGTAGCGCTCGGCTTCGGGATAGTGGCCGAGATCATATTTGATGGCACCGAGATTGATGAGATCGTCGGCGATGTGCGGGTGGCGGTCACCGTAGAGCTGCCGGTCCATGGCGAGGACCCTCTGGTTCAGGGATTCGGAGGCGTCGTAGTGACCGGTGTAAAAATGTGAGTTGGCCAACTCGCTCAGGGTCTCGGAGAGATCGGTCGTGCTTGCGCCCCGGGCGGATTGCAGGCGCGCTGCTTCCTGGAGAACCTGGATGGCAGCGTCATACGAACCGCGATCCTCCAGTACTTTTCCCAACGCGCTGGTGGCGCGGGCAAGGGCGGGATGAGTTGGCGAGAGTGTCTGCCGGTCGATGGCTAAAGCCTGGCGGACGTAGCGTTCGGCGTCGTCGAACTTTCCTTGCGCATCGCGCAGCAGACCAAGTTCCAGCAGGGCCTCAGCGGTTTCGGGACTGTTGGCGCCATAAAGGGACTGATGTTGCGCGAGCGCGGCTTGCAGCAGCGCATCGGCGCGCTCGAATTTTCCGAGCTTTTCATAAATGTCACCGAGATTCTGGTAGAG
>QHVR01000004.1 GCA_003223595.1 Acidobacteriota bacterium | reverse complement strand
CGTCGCCGTCTCACTCTGCGGCAACCCGGTGGAATACGCACGCGCTCTGACGTTGATGGAGGAGTGGCGCAGCGCTCCGGTCTTCGCCATGGCCGCTAATCGCGGTCCGCTCACCGACCGCATCATGCGCGTCCTCGGCCTCAAGACGCTGGGAGCGGGAATGCGCGGCATCGGATTGACTGGAGGCCTGCTGTGTCTCAGCGCTGCGCTGCTGGCGGGAAATGCATTGCTCAATCTCGCGCATCCTGCGTTGGCACGCGCGAATTCCAGGCCGCAGGCAGTCACTGAATCTGCGGACAAGAGTGCGAAGCCTTCGGCCTCACACAATTCGCTCTCACTAAAGACGGACACGAGAACAAAGACAAGGACGAGCACGCGCACCGAGACGACGACGACTAGCTACGTCGATGGACTCAAGGGTGCAGGCCTTACGGACCTGAGCGTCGACACGCTGATCGCCCTGAAAGTCCAGGATGTAACTCCCGAATACGTTCGTGGGCTGCAGGAACAAGGTCTGCATCCCGATGCGGAAAAGCTGATCGGCATGCGAGTGCAGGGCGTCACTCCGGAGTACGTGCGTGACCTTCGTGCCGCGGGACTCAATCCGAGCGTGGACCAGTTAATCGGGCTCAAAGTTCAAGGGGCTGATGCGGAATACTATCGCGGCCTCAAAGAAGCCGGGATCGATGCCGACATTGATCGTCTGATCGCCCTCAAGGTTCAGGGTGTGACTCCGCAGTATGTGCGCGAACTTCGCGCCGCGGGTCTGGCTCTGACCGCAGATCAAGTGATCTCCATGAAAGTTCAGGATGTCACTCCGCAATATGTCAAAGGCATGCACGAGCAGGGAATGGACGTGAATGCGAACAACCTCATTTCCATGCGCGTGCAGGACGTCACGCCAGAATACGTGCGCGAGATCAAGGCTCTTGGGCTCGCGCCTTCGTCTGACCAGGTGATCTCCATGAAAGTGCAGGATGTGACTCCGGAATACATCAAGGCCTTGCAAGCGGCAGGATTCAATCCCAGCATCAACGACGTCATCAACGCGAAGGTGCAGGATGTTACGCCCGAATTCATCGCACGGGCCAAGCAGCATGGCTTCAAGGACCTGAGCCTCGACAAATTAATTCGCCTGCGTCAATCGGGAATTCTGGATTCGAAAGCGGATATCTAGAGCTGATTTCGTCAAGCTGAAGTCTCAAGCTTACGTTAGCGGCGCTCGGCTTTGCCTTCGCTTGGACGGACAAAGTGTCCGTCGCTACGTGAGTAGTAAGGAGATGAGTTATGAGAATGCGTCGCACTTTTGCTTTCCTCGTATTCGGTTGCCTGGTGCTTTTCGCGGCTGTCAAGAATCGCGCTGCGGAAGTTCGCGGCGGCGACTGGACCATCAGCAAATCGGATCTTCCGGATAAGGTCGAGTTCTCGCTGATCGAGCATCATCACGGTGGGCAATCGAACCACAGCACCGATTGGCCCATGAGTTCGTTTCAGGGCGTCGACTTCTCCAAGTCAGGCAGGCAAGATGTTCACTTCACCATCACGCGCGATGCGGGCAAGATCGATTGCGAGGGCTTTCTCAACGACGGTGAAGGTGCGGGACTGTTCCACTTTCAACCTGATCCGAACTACTCGCGACAGATGAAGTCGCTCGGCTTTGACGTGGATGAAGAGAAGCAGTTCGCGATGGCGGTACAGGACGTCAGCGCAGACTTCGCAAAGCAGATGAAAGGCGAGCATCTCGCCGATGTTGACAGCGACAAGCTCATCGAGTTCCGCATCTTCCGTGTCGATTCCCAGTTCATCCACGATCTGCGCGCGGAAGGCCTGAAGATTTCCGACAGCGACAAGCTGGTTGCATTCCGCATTCACGGCGTTACTCCGGAGATGGTGCGCGCGCTGCATCAGGCAGGTTATTCGCCGGACGAAGACACGCTAATTGCCATGCGCATTCACGGTGCGACTCCGGAATGGATGCAGCAGATGAAGCAGCGCGGTTACGACCACGTCGATCTGGAAAAGCTGATTGCGTTCCGCATTCACGGGGTTTCGCCGGAATTTATCGAGAAGGTGCAAGCGCTGGGTTACAAGCATCCTGATCCAGACCAGTTGATCGCGATGCGAATTCACAACGTCACTCCCGAATACATCAGCGACATGCGATCGCGAGGAATCCACGACCTGAGCATCGATCAACTCGTCAGTATGCGAATCCACGGGATTGATTAGCGTTGGGGATTGAGCGATAAGAAAGTGTTGGATCGGAAGCCGCTCGAAGGGGCGGCTTTCGTTTTTTGGTTTCGCGGCGTTGAATTCAGGGCTGTGTCCGGCGAAAAAATACCGTAGAAAAAAGGATTCGAGGGGAAATTCGGGTCGGTTCCGTTTCGGGAATCCGGGTCGCTTGAGGGTACCCCCCTCCCCTTCCCGTCTGTGAACCGCGCGCCAGGCGCGGGTTTCACAAAAGCCGCCCGCAAAATCTTGAGCCGCAGAGACTTAGGAGTCAAAATCTTGAGAACAAAGTACTTGCGGCTGCGGTTGCGCGGCGTGCACCTGCCGCTTTCGCCTTGGCAATCTTCTGCTTTTCAGGTTTTAGGGTCAAGGTCAGATGTCACGATGCGCTTGTGGAAACTTCGGAGATAAAGCTCAACTGCGGAGCACCGGACTCGAGCTATCGCTCTCTGCGCTATCGTCTGCGCCCAAGCGAGTTGCGCCTGATTCCGGATTGAACTCGATTCCATAAAGGTAGAGAGCGCGATGGCGAACGGTCGCGGCGACTCGCGTGAAGGATGCGGGGCCCTCGGGCGTACGAAACTCGACCTCGATGCTGGAGCCTAATGGCAGATTGGCGATGGTAAACAGGCCCATGCCTCCCTGGCTGATGTTGATGCCGAGTGCGTCCATGGAGGCCAGCTTGGTAATCACACGCACAGAGGTGTTCAGCAGTTGGCGTCTTCGCTGACGGCGGTCTTGCTTTGAAGTAAGTCTGGGGAACATAGGTGAATGCGAGCGAGTCTTACCGTAGCGCAGAAGGTCCGCCGGGCCGAGATTACGAAAGGTTTAGGAGCGTCCGCCGATGGGACGACTGTCCGCGCCGGTTCCTGTCCCAACGAAAAGCAATTGAGTGGAATTAAGCCTTTGGAGTTTGTCGCAGTTTGCTAATCACCCGGGCTTGGGTCCCCGCGTTGTACCGATTCACTGCGCTTTGAGGGCGGCGTAGATTTCGCGGACGAAATCGTCCGGCTTCACGCGGCCATTTCCCCACTTGGCGTCGAATGCCGCGGAGGGATGCGCAGCAATGACTTGGTCTTCGGTTCGTCCAGCCTGTATTGCCTTCTGCACTCGGTCGCGAACGGCGACGATCATGTCGTGAAACTCTTTCAAGGCCTGGCCATTGCTGACTGCGCCTCGCGCTGGAAGCACTTTGAAGTCGGCATCGCTCGTCCAGGGTTGAATGGTGTTCAGCAGGCCTTCTAGCGTGCCCCCTTGCGCAGGGTCGATCATGGGGTAACCGTCCCCGGGGAATACTTCGCCCATGTACACCAGCTTGGCAGTGTGAAAATGTGCGAGAGCGTCTGCGTCGCTGAACCCAGGCTTTTGATGCACTACGTGAATGGCCTCTCCGTTCAGATCGAAGGTCAGCACCTCGGAGAAGGCGACGCGGGGACGGTCCACGCCGAGCTGCGCAAGACGGGGAGCAAGTGGAGGAGGCGTGCCCATGAGGTGCCCTCCGAGACGGTGCAGCGCGTTTTCCTGCATGGCGACAAAAGCGCCGCGCTTGCCCCATCCCGCATCTCCGTGGGAGTGAGCCAGGTCCTCCGGAGCGATCACCACATAGCGAACCGGGGAAGTGCTGTGTTCCGCGAGAATTTTGGCGATGGCTGCTGTGCTTGCGGCGGAAGGCGTGCCGATCAGGAGAGCTCCATCGTCGCCGACCGAACAGACCACATTGCCAGTGCTTGTCGAAAACACCAGAAGGTGGGGAGTGATTTCGGTGACCGAGGCGTCCTGAGCAGCGAGTGCGCACGAACCCAACAGCCCAAGAGCGACAAACATCAGCAGCCTTATGCGCGCGACGGCTCTGATTCGAAGCACGAACATGGGATGGAAGGGCTCCCTTTCGAGCTTCAAAATTAGCACAGAATGAAATCAGCGGGCCGCCGTCGTGACCGGCTTGGGGTCATGCTGGGCATCGAACTGGACGTCGAACTGCAGCCGGGCTACCCGGAAATACGCAGTCCTGTCAGTTCTTCCCACGCGGACTAGGACCTGGTTCAAATACGGGGCGTGTTGATTGCCACTCTCTTGCGAGCAGATTCTGGGCACAGCCCGGCCGGCTCCGCACAGTACCGCAACGGTCAAAGCGGTGGCGACGATTCTGGAAACTATTCCGAACTGTTGCTCCACAACCATGGTTCCGGCGGAGAGATCTCCGAGGCGCTGCCGCCATGGCGAACAGCCGGCCACAATTGCGCCAATCACGTATAAGCCGGCGGCATCCACAAAGCGCAGCAGGTTTCGAATTGCTGCCGCGGACAACGCACCGCGACGGCCGGTTCTTTCCCACCGTTGCGCCACAACTCGCCTCCAACACGCAGGTGTAGATGAAGAAGATCGCTGCATTGGCCACGAGCACCGCGAGCAGTGATGCCGCGGTGAGACTCAGTTCGGCATTCTCGAAGGAACTCCAGCGCATGAATATCCAGGCGTCAGCCATCGCGAAGAGACCAAACAGGACTACCGTGTCCAGTAGGAACGCATTGAATCGATCGCCCAATTTTGCGAGCCGGGGAGCGTAGCAGCCGCTTCGGGAACTCGCAGCCGGAGCCTCGGGTTTCGGCGTCTCGGCCTGGCTTAGTCCGGCCGCGTCCAGCAAATGCTGTCCTGGGGGAATATATCCGCCGCAGGCGGGACAACTTTTCGCCTCCGCCTTGATTTGCCGGTAGCAGTGGGGACATTCCATAGGTTTCCTTGCGGCCGTGCGAAAAGGTTCTCAACAGGATACGAAGTTCCTGGCGCAGCGCGGCATCACGGAAGGCCACCGCGCGGCTTGTTCCAACGGCCATGCTGGAGCTGGCCGCAGTTCAGGGTTTGAGGGTGTTACGCGTGCTAGCCGCCCTTTCCCGCCAGCGGTTGCGGGCCTATGACGGATCGGTGGAGCCACGATGAACAGTTTCAGGTTTCGAGTTTCAAGAGAACAGCACAGCTTGATTCAAACAGAGGGGAAAGTCGAAAGTCGAAACTCGAAAGTCCGAAACTGGAAGAGGAAACTCGAAACTTCTTTCCGCTCACGGTTGCGGCGTGAATGAAATGTTCAGTCCCGTGGTCAGCAGCATGTCATTCTTCTTCGCCCCGACCGGCGGATTGGAAACGTAGATATCGCCAAACTGGTTTTGCCAGCCGAACCACTTGCTGATCTTGGTCACGGTGCCGAGGGTGAAGGTGAAACGGTAGTCGCTCGTGTTCTGGATATCGGGATAGAAATCCACACTCTGCGCCAGCACCGTGCTCTTGCCCAGCTTCTTGTTGAGTTCTTCGCCCAGGGTGAGCGCGACGAAGCGATTGGTCAATCCGTAAGAGACGAACGCCCCGGTCCCGGGAATGGGGGCGCCGTTGGAGTAGGTTTCGTGGGTGTAGTTCACGCCTCCCAGGAAATCAAGGATCGTATTGTCATTCTTAATGGCGTGAAAACCGAAGCCACCGGTGTATACCTGGCGCAGGTCAAGGTACTGCAGAGCGTTGCTCATGAAGTCTCCGGCGCCGAAGACGAACAGTTTGGGCTTCAGGTCGTGGTCGTAACGGAGTCCGGCCGTGGTCAAATTCGCCACAATACCGGGGCTGGCGAGATCGTTCCGGGTATAGATGGAGCTCTCGTAAAGAGTAATTTTGCTATTGATGGTGGGATGCACGGCATTGATTGCCAGAGCCAGATTTTCCGTCTGACTGTTGCCGCGAGCGACCGAGAAGCCCACGTTCGTGCCTCCCTGCCAGCCATGCAGTAGGCCGGGGTGCAGGGATTTGTCGTATGCCGCCTGCTCCGCATCGTTCCGGATCAAGGTGACGTCGGTGGTTGGAGCTTCGACGGTGCCTTGGGATTTGGTGGCAACGGCAATCTTGCCGTCCGTCGTCGAGACCGGGCCCACGGCCGTTTTGCCGTCTTTCAGCGTCACGTGCAGTTCCGCGTCGCTCTTGATCTCTTGGACGGCGTCCATCTTCAAAGTGACGTCGTCGGCAGCATCGGTGTGCAGCACCAGCGTCTTGCCATCGGATTTCACGACCGTCCCGGTGAGGCGATCGCCATTTTTCAACGTGACCTGGTCAGCAAAGAGAGAGGAAGAAAACGCAACGAGGGAAATAATGAGGATAAGTTGAATGTGGCGCAACACGACGGCCTCCGCTTGCAGAAGAAGTTAGTAACAACTTTGGAGCCCAGAGTTGCTATGAAGGCAGAAATGGAGCCGAAAGGGCGGCAGGAGCCGCCCAGGAAAATCTTGAACGAGGATGTGAACTAGCTCTTGGTCTCGGTCTTCTTAGTCTGGTCAGTGGAAGCCTGCGCCGGCGGATTATCCTTCATTCCGTCCTTCAGCGCGCGGATCCCCTCACCCAGGCCTTTGCCGAGCTCAGGTAGCTTTTTGGGACCGAACACCAGCAGCGCGACTGCGAAAATCACCAGCAGGTGCATCGGTTGAAATAAACCTTCAAACATCGGAGCCTCCGAGGGATATAAGCAAGTTAGATCATACGCTATCTAAGGTAACGGGGGAAGAACCACCCCCTCCAGATCGCGAACCCCTACTATCTTCTCCATCCTGACCGGAGGCGCAGAAGGGGCGCGGTGAACCCCGGTACGGCAACCTGTGATCGAAATCACACAGCTAATGTAAAGAAGCCCACGTAAGGGACAGCCCCTCAGCTGCCCAGGTCGTGCTCAAACCCGGCGGCGGTCCAGCGCTTGCCTCAGGTTACCTCCGTGACCTTACCTCTGGGTTCGTTCCCGGGCTATGTTTCTGCAGGGCTTTTCGCGGGCATTGTCCTCGGAAACCTCAGGTTCGCAAGGCATTCCACGTATCGGGGAATCCGGTGAGAGTCAAAGCTTCATTCTTAGCATCTTTATCTCTGTCTGTTTTGGTTCTGGCGGGGCCTGCATTTTCCCAGGGCGCCCCAATTCAGCCGCTGACCACGACTGAACTGGTTGCCTGGCTTACCGCAGGGGTTTCCGGTACGCGTCTGGCCCGCATGGTCGGAGAGCGTGGCTTAGCGACTCTGCCCACCAACCGCGAGCTTCGCCAAGTCGAGTCAGCGCGGGCCGGCAAGGAGCTGATGCGAGTTCTGAGCTCCGGGAATCTTCAGTCGGCGCAGATTGGGCCGGGTATTCCGGCTGGGCTGCTGAGGGCCAACGCTGCGGCGCGCGCCCAGAAATTCCATGACGCTGAAACTGAACTTCGCGCGGTGGTTGCCGCGAATCCAAACAACTCTGCCTTGCATTTTGCCTTGGGAACCATGCTCCGCCAACAGGAGCAATACGACGATGCCTACGATGAACTCGTCGCCGCTCTCAAGCTGATGCCCGATCTCGCTGAAAACCATAGCGCGCTTTCCTATCTTTTCTATCGCCTGGACGACGGGCCCAATGCGATTGCCGAAGCTCGTACGGCGCTGAGCATCGATCCCAAGAATTCGGAAGCGTACCAATTCCTTGGGTTGAGCCACTACTCGCTGGGGCAGTATCTGGCCGCCATCCACGCTTATATGGAATCGCTGGAACGCGAGCCGAACAACCCCGATACGTACTACGATTTGGGGATTGCGCTGCACGCGGCGGGGAATCTTCCGGCTGCGGTTACGGCTTACCAGCGCGCCATTCAAATCCGGCCAGGCTTCTGGGAAGCGCACTCCAATCTGGGCCTGATTCGCCATGAGCAAGGCGACCTCGCTCGCGCTGTGGAGGAATACCGGGCAGCAAAGAAGCTCGCTCCTGGCGAGGCATCCGTCCGCAACAATCTTGGAAATACCTACTGCGATGAGGGCAACTTCGACGCTGCCATCGCGGAGTTGAAAGAACTTTATCGCGAGCATCCCGAGTGGCAACAGGGACACTCCTGCATGGCCAGCGCCTACATGGCGAAAAATAATTACGACGCCGCCGTGGAGCAGCTCAAAATTGCGGTGCATCAGAATCCCGGCGGAGCCAATGAGCACAGAGTTCTGGGTCAGGTCCTCATGCTCGACAACAAGCCCGAGGAGGCGCTGCACGAGCTGGAAATTGCGGTTTCGCTGAATCCTGACTCCGACGTTGCCCATCACCTGCTCGGTACAGTGTTGTTCCAGCAACAGG
>QHVR01000003.1 GCA_003223595.1 Acidobacteriota bacterium | reverse complement strand
ATCACCAGCAAGTCGTATGCGGCGCACTATCTCATCGCGACGGTGCTCCTGATCATTACGCTGTTCTGGGCCTTGTGGGATGAGGCCTGGGGACAGCGCCCCTGGAAGGCGTTTCAGGGCGAATGGAGAACGCGTTACAGCGCCTTTCTGAATACCGCTCGCTCCAAATCGCAGGCTTCGGAAAAGGACATTGAGAGCAACTCCGACTACACCGTCCTGAATGCATCCTGGAAGAAAGCCAGCCAGGATGCCGCGCCACAAATGACCGAGGTGCGCAGGAAACTGGATGACGCGAACGCTCGCTTACTGGCGGTGCAGAGTGTCTTTACCGATCGCCGCGCCTACGCCAACGCTCTGACGTACGAATACGAGACCAGTACCAGTGCCTCCGCTAAAGCGAGCAAGGCGAAAGAAATTAGGGAGTATAAGGACCGGAAAGCCACGGTCGAGTTCCCCGACGGGAGCAGAAAGCAATTTAACTTCGAGGAACTGGAGAAAACGTATAACGACATCCGGGATGAGAAGACCAAAATAAGCCTTGAACTCGGCGAGGCCGGAAAGCCTGCGACCGAGGCAAAAACCAAGATGGACGAGTACATCACGGACCATCTGGTTGAACTCACGCCGCAGCAGATTGATGGCCTCAAGAAGCGCGCTGTCGAGTGGGACCCGACGATTGTTCAGATCAACGTGGCGGAAGCGAACATCGTAGACCGATGCGAATCATGCCACATGAACGCGCGCGAGCCGCTGAAAGTTGCGGCCGCGGACATGACACAAAAAGGCGCGAAACAGCCGGACGAGTATGCGCGGGCTCTGGCCAGCCATTCAGAACCCGAGTTGCTGCAGATTCACGATCCTGACAAGTTCGGGTGCTCTCCCTGTCACCAGGGCAACGGGCGCGCCACCACCAGCGTCGAAAAAGCTCATGGCAATTACGAGCACTGGCTGTGGCCGATGTATCCGAAAGAAAATGCCCAGGCGGGATGCCAGAGCTGCCATTCGGCGGACATGGTTCTGGCCAGCGGCGATATGCAGTTTGAAACCATCAACGCCGGCAAAGATCTTGGCTGCCATCGATATGAGGGGTACGACAAAGAGCCAGAAGATCTGAACTCCGTCGGGCAGCAGATCAAGCAAATTGAAACGCAGAAGAAAGACAATCTCAAGCAATCGGCTTACCTGATGAAGCAGGCGGATGCCGCCGAATCGAACGACGAAGCCAACAAGTTTAATACCGAGGCTGTCGACCTCAGAGTCGCCAACAGCAAGCTCGAGGCGCGGCTGCAACAACTCGATTTCCAGTCCCACAGCCTGATGCAGGACATGAAGAAGATCGGGCCGAACCTGAAAGACGTGCGGCTCAAGCTGAACAAGAACTGGATTCCTGTCTGGCTGAAAAAGCCGACCGACTTCCGTCCGACCACGAAGATGCCGAACTTCCGCTTGACCGATCATCAGATCCAGGCGATCTCGGCGTACATATGGCAGTCGGGCTTCACGGATACTTTGCCCAAGCACAAGCCGGGCAATGCCGCGCACGGCAAAGAGCTGTTCGAAACGCGCGGATGCCTCGCCTGCCACTCGATTGGCGAGGGCGATGAACTGCAAGGCGGAACCTTCGCCGCGAACCTGACGCGCGTCGGAGAGAAGGCGAACTACGACTACCTTGTGCGCTGGATTCACAATGCCCGCGAGCGCACGCGTCCCTATTGCCCGTACGAGAAGAAAGATATCGGGCCGGAGGATTACGCCAAGAAAGGCCTTCCCTTCCAGTGGGATCTCGCGCACAGCAAGTGTCCGAATGATGGACACGAACTGCAAGTGCAGAACATGACGGTAATGCCCAGCCTGCGCTTGAGCCCAGAGGATGCAGAAGATATCGCCAGCTACCTGATCACGCAGAAGAAGCAGGATCCGTCGGCTTATCCGAACGCGGCGTTCATGGACGATCCCAGCCTGAAGGAAGAGGGTAAGAAGTGGGTTCGGTACTACGGCTGTGGCGGATGCCACGAGGTTGCCGGCATGGAAGATGAAGGAAGGATCGGCACCGAACTTACGTTCGAAGGCAGCAAGCCGATCGAGCGTCTTGACTTCGCCTTGTTCACCGAACCGTCGCAGCGCGGTGGAAAAGATGCGGAGCCGATCAAGGACAAGGAAGATCTGGCGCGTCTACCCGATGGCCCGGCGACTAAACCATGGTACGACCACAAGGGCTTCTTCGAGCACAAGCTTGCCGAGCCCAATGTTTACGATCAAGGCAAGGTGAAGAGCGAAACCGAAGCTCTGCGCATGCCCAACGTGCATCTGACCAAAGAACAGGTGCTCGAGATCACCACCTTCCTGATGGGGAGCCAGGAAACTTCCCTGCCGGCCAGCTATCAATACAAGCCGGGCGACTACCGTCACGATATCCAGGAAGGCTGGTGGGTGGTCAAGAAATACAACTGCATGGGATGCCACCAGTTCATCCCCGGTCAGAAAACTATTCTGATGGGCCTGAGGCAATATCAAGACGTGCAGGAACAACTGCCGCCGAAGTTGCTCACAGAGGGCGCTCGCGTCGATCCCGAGTGGTTGCGCAAGTTTCTTTCCAATCCAGCCCTGAGCACCACCGATACAAACCGTAACGGGGTGCGTCCGTACTTAAAAGTGCGAATGCCCACGTTCTCGTTTTCAGATAACGAATTGCGGAAGCTGGTGCGCTTCTTCCAGGCGTTATCGCAACAGCCACTGCCGTACATTCCGGAGCAGGTGCCGGCGCTCACGGCAAAAGAAAACGACATGGCCCGCAGCCTGTTCTCGAGCACGGCCGCTCCCTGCCTGAAGTGCCATGCAACGGGCGATGCCGCGCATGACAAGATTGCTACCGCTCCGAATTTCCTGCTGGCCAAGGAACGTCTGAAGCCAGACTGGGTCGAGCGCTGGATCACCGATCCGCAGGCCGTCAGCCCGGGAACGTCGATGCCTTCCGGATTATTCAAGCAAGTGAACAACCAGTGGGTGTTCGCCGGCCCGACGCCGCCTACGTTTAACAACTATGATGGAGATCATCGCAAGCTGTTGACCGACTACATCTTCCAACTTACCCCGGAAGAACAGCGCCGGGTGGCGTCGTCAATGCCCCGCGCCAAGGCGGCCCTGCAACGACCTGGGGACGCCCGGCAGGCTGCGGCGCAACCGCATCACGGTGCAGGGGCAGGAGGATCGCGCTAGAATTGGCCGGTCTGGAGAATCTGCATTGGATCGTCCATGTACGACGCGAGCGGAAGTGCTCGCGCATCGGCCGCGCGCCGGAATGAAATTTCTGATCACAACGAAGAGAGAGGGCGACATCATTATGAATCGAAAACATTGGACCATTCTCGCCAGCATGCTCGCAGTTTGTGCTTTGCTGCTTCTGGCGGGATGCAACAAGAAGGAAAATACCGAGCAGTCAAATAACTCAGCCACCGAGCAGCAAGCCCAGCCTGCGGCCACTCCGATTGACCCCGCGACCGCGGCGACCGTGAATGGGACGGTGAAGTTCGATGGCACCGCGCCCAAGCCCGCCAAGATCGATATGAGCCAGGATCCCGGCTGCAAGGGCACCAATGAAGCCGAGAGCGTCGTGGTCAGTGGCGGCGATCTGGCGAACGTTTTCGTGTACGTGAAAGATGGCCTGGGCAATCGCTCCTTTGATGCGCCCAAGGATCCAGTAGTGCTTGATCAGAAGGGCTGCCAGTATCATCCCCATGTTCTCGGCGTGATGGCAGGGCAGACGGTGGACATCAAAAATGACGATCCTACCACCCACAACATTCATCCCACGCCCAAGGACAATCGTGAGTGGAACGAATCCCGTGAAGAGATCATGCTCCCGGTCAAGTGCAACCAGCACCCGTGGATGAAGATGTACGTCAACGTGGTCAAGAGCCCGTTCTTTGCCGTTACGGATAAATCCGGCAAGTACGAGATCAAGGGCTTGCCTCCCGGCGACTACACACTCGGGTTCGTGCACGAGAAACTGGGAGAGCAGGATCAAAAGGTCACCGTGGCTCCGAAGGAAACCAAGACGGTTGACACCAGCTTCAAGGCAGCCGGTGAATAGCGTTTCCCTTTGCTAGAATATGAAGTCGGTTTGGTAGCGTCGGCATATTGGCGGAGTTCTGAAGCATCTCGCCTCGGACGCTGCGGGTAAAGTCGCCTCGCCGAAACCCGCCAGATGCCGGCGCTACAATCTCGGCTATTTTTTCCAGACCCAAGGGGCACCACTCTGAAAGCCATCGCTGCAACTTATAATCGCGGCCTCCACCGATTTGCAGTCATTCTAGCCTGCTGGACCTTTCTGCTGATCATCGCCGGAGCACTCGTCACCAGCAACGACGCAGGTCTTTCCGTTCCTGATTGGCCGACCTCGTTCGGCTCGCTGTATAAGATCCCGAAACTGGTCGGCGGAGTGAAATTCGAGCACATTCATCGCATGATCGCGCAAGGCGCCGGGTTGTTGACCATCATCCTGGCGGTCTGGATGTGGCGCGCTGAAAAGCGGCGCTGGTTGCGGATGCTCGCCATTGCGGCCGTCGGCACGGTAATCGCACAAGGAATTCTCGGAGGACTGACGGTTCTGTTTTTCCTGCCGGCGCCCATTTCTTCCGCCCACGCTGCGTTGGCCCAGACTTTCTTCTGCATCGCAGTTGCCATGGCCGTCTTCACCGGCCGCAGATGGATTGAAGAAGTCCCGCGCGTGGAATTCGACCAAAGGCGCCCCAGCCTGTTCACCCTGACCCTGCTCTCCATTTTCGTGCTTTACGTGCAGCTGATTTTGGGCGCGATGTTTCGCCATCATGGCCTCAGTTGGTGGCCGCATGTCGTTCACGCCGCCGTGGTGTCTTTCGTCCTTGCCTGGACCGCAGTGCGCGCGTTGAGCGTATATTCCGAAATCGAAGCGATTCGCCGCCTATCGATTCTGATGCTCTCGCTGGTGATTGCTCAACTCTGCCTCGGCTTCACTGCTTTTCTGACGCGTGTGTCCTGGGGCAAAGATGCGGCGCAACCCGAACTCCCGATGGTGATTTCGACGGTGACGCACGTGGCCGTGGGAGCGTTGCTGCTCGCCACCACGGTCGTACTTGCAATTCAGGTCTGGCGCCACGTTCCTGTGGCATTTGAAGAAAGAGTTCCGCAGGCAGAGCAAAATCCGTCCGCCGCGTAAGCCTGGTCGAGCGAAGATCGACGGCTCTCGAGCATCAAAATACGCAGTGCCGCTGTACTGTAAGCGTCCTACTCCCGCTCTGAATGTCGTAAACTGTTTCTAGTTCCTGGGGATTCGCTTTGGTCTCGAAAGTCTCGCCAGTCATAGATTCCGGCCCGGAAGTGGTTGACACTTCCGCGCATCCGGTCATTTCGGTTCAGAATCTCGTTCATCGATATGAAAGCCGCACCGCTCTGAACGGCGTGAGCTTCGACGTAAGGCCTGCGGAACTGTTTGGCCTGCTGGGGCCCAACGGCAGCGGGAAAACGACGCTGTTCCGCATTCTTTCGACGCTGATGATTCCCACCGGCGGCCGCGCTCTGGTCATGGGCTTCGATGCCGCGCAGGATCCCGCCAGCCTTCGGCGCCAGATCGGAGTTGTGTTCCAGGCGCAAAGCGTCGATCCCAAGCTGACGGCTTATGAGAATCTATGGCATCAAGGCCATCTTTATGGCCTGCGTGGATCTGCCCTGAAGGCGCGCGTTCATGAAATTCTCAGCCGTGTCGGGCTCGCAGATCGTGCCAAAGAGCGCGTGGAAACCTTCTCCGGAGGCATGCAGCGCCGCATCGAGCTGGCCAAGGGCCTGTTGCATCACCCGGCGGTTCTTCTGCTGGACGAACCGACGACCACTGGGCTCGATCCCGGCGCCCGCCGCGATCTTTGGCAGTATCTGCAAATTCTGCGGGACGAGGAGCACGTTTCTATACTAGTGACGACGCACCTGATGGAAGAGGCCGAACGCTGCGACCGCCTCGCCATCATGAATGAGGGAAATCTGGTGGCCCTCGGCACTCCCGCAGAATTGAAAAGCGAAATCGGAGGAGATGTCATCCTGCTGGATGCCGCCCGGGACGCCGGAGTTTTGGCTGAGCATATCCGTGCGCAGTTTCACGTAACGACGACGGTGCTGGGCAGCCAGGTCCGAATCGAGCAGGAAGCCGGACACCGCTTTGTCCCTGACGTGGTGGAGGCCTTTCCCGGCGAAATTCAGGCGATCTCGGTCAGCAAACCAGCGCTCGAGGATGTATTCATTCATCGCACCGGCCACAAGTTTTGGAGTGAAGCGAACGAGTCCGACCCAACTGCAAGCGAAAAGAAGGACAAAAAGAAGAAGAAAAGAGGAGGTCAGTCGTGATTCTTGTGCTTTCTCTGGTTCTAGCTCTGGTCCCCTTGGCAGGCGTCGTCTGGATGTTTGCCAGTGGCATGATCAGCATTGCTCCACCATCGGCTACCGTGGATGGTCTGTTCATGTCGCTGATTCTGCTTACGGTCTCGGGTTGTTTTCTGTTGAACAGCTACTGGGAAGCGCGCGATAAGGGGCTCCTGTCTTTCGCCCAGAAGAAAAAGGCAACACTGGTGCCGGCAAGTCCTGCACCTGTGGCAAAAACCGCGAGCGCCACGCCGGCGGCTAGCCCCCCGCCGGCGGCAAAGCTTCCTGCGGAAAAGGTGAGTTCCTGATGGCGACACAGGTCGCGACTCTGCCGCGTCGCGGGGTTCGAACATCGACGGGTGTCATGCTCCCGGCCTTCACGCTGTGGTGGCGGGAGATTGTCCGCTTCTATCGACAGACCGGACGGGTGATCGGGGTGCTGGCTTCTCCCCTGGTTTTCTGGGCAGTGCTGGGATCGGGCTTCGGAACGTCGTTCCGTTCCGGCGGGGGAGCGGGCCAGCAGCATTATCTCGACTACTCGTATCCCGGCATCCTGATCCTGATCGTCCTCTTCACTTCGATCTTCACCATGATGTCGGTGATCGAGGATCGCAAAGAGGGATTCCTTCTTTCTGTCCTTGTCGCTCCGGTTCCGCGCACGGCCATTGTATTGGGCAAGGTTTTGGGCGGCACTACGCTGGCTGCCGTCCAAGGCATGGTCTTCCTCGTTTTCGCGCCATTTGCAGGAGTCCATATCGAACCCATGCAACTGTTCCTGGTCGCTGTCGTCGTATTCCTAGTCTCGTTTTCGCTCACCGCGCTGGGATTCGCGATTGCATGGCCCATGGATTCCTCGCAGGCCTTTCACGCGATTGTGAACTTATTCCTGATACCCCTGTGGCTGGTCTCCGGCGCGCTGTTCCCGCTCTCCGGAGCATCAGGATGGATTCGCATCATCATGCGCCTGAACCCGCTAACGTACGGCGTGGAAGCACTTCGCGTGCTGTTTTATCCCGGGGCGGAAAGCTCGTTCGCATTGTCTTCTTCTATTGCGACTCTGGGCCTGTTCTCGCTTGTGATGTTCGGATTGGCATTGCTGATGGCGAATCGCCGCAGCACGAGGCCCGCTGCGTGATTGCCGAGCAGTACGCCTACTTCCCCGCTCTCAACGCGACCCTCAATGGCACCAGCGCCGCACTGCTCCTCACGGGGCGCGTGCTGATCGCAAAAGGCCGCATGGCCGCGCATCGACTGTGCATGATCGCTGCGGTGGTTGCGTCAACTCTGTTTCTGGCCTGCTACGTCTTCTTCCATTACAAAGTTGGAAACATTATTTTTTTAGGCCAAGGCTGGTCGCGCCCGGTTTACTTCACGATTCTGAGCACGCACGTGGTGCTTGCCATGGTGATCGTGCCTTTAGCAGTGATCACGCTGAACCGGGGCCTACGCGCGCGTTATGACAAGCACCGGGTGATCGCGCGCTGGACTTGGCCGCTCTGGATGTATGTCTCCGTTACAGGCGTGATCGTCTACTTCATGCTGTACCGGTGGTTCCCGCACAGTTGAGTTGATCCAGTGCCCATCCTGAAGCTCAAAATTGACGTCTCCGGCACGATCGGCGATCAAGCATGGCGGGAGATCCGTCACTTCGATCAAATCCAAAGCGCCGACTTCGGCCCGCAATTTGGCAGCGGCGGCCGTTGCAACCATCCTCCCGACAAACCGCACGCCAAAGGGGAATGGATTGGGGCCGAAATCCGCCTGCAAACCCCTCTCTTAGCGCAATACGCCATGTCTCACTACCTGGAGCAGGATCGCGTCCTGGACGCCGACGTAGACTGACGCTGGGTAGCGCTTCCGTTTGTCTATATTCGTCATGCGAACTGTTAACCAAGGCTGCCGCTCGCGCGTTATACAGGTGGACGCGGACATCCGCCGAACCCAAGCCGTCCGCCCGAGGAGCATCCCGTGAGTGACGACATAGTGATCATGCCCATCATCATTGCCTTCTTTGCCTGGTTCGTTTGGGTGGTTTTCAGCACCATCCGGCGATACAAAATGGCAAAGTTACAGGCGGAACTCCAGCATCGCCTGCTTGAAAAAATCAGCTCAGGCCAGGAACTGCTGGCCTATGCGCAGACGGCTGCCGGCAAGCAATTGCTCGAATCCTTGCGGGTAGAGACCGCGTCGGCGCACACCCGGATCATCGGCGCGCTGCAGACCGCGATCGTCATGATCTCGCTGGGTATCGCGCTGCTGCTTCTCCGCGGCCGCGTCAGCGGCGCCGAACAGGGCTTTGTGGTTTTCGGCACAATCATCACCGTGCTCGGCATCGGCTTTGGATTATCCTCCGCAGCTTCTTACTATCTGTCGAAATCTTTCGGGCTGCTGAACGGCAGCCGAGCTTAGGCATTTCAGGAATGCTGGAGGAACTCCAGATTCGGGTTTTGAACCTGCAATTCGCGGCGACGTCGAAAGCAGCGCTGGAGAAGAAGGCCAGCGCGCTCTCGATGGATGAGGCTGTGTTCGGGAGATTTTACGAGCAGACGTCTAGGATCCTGCTTCGTTACCTTCTGGCCGTGACTCGGCAACCGGATCTCGCCGAAGATATTCTCCAGGAAGCATATTGCCGCTTGCTGGCCACGCGACGGCACGAAATGGACGAGCAGCAGACGCGCTCCTACCTGTTTCGAATCGCGACGAACCTGGTGCACGATCGCTGCCGCCGTGGCAAGGAATTGCAGTTGCCCGAGAACTCTGAAGAGATCAGTCCGGCGGATCCTGAGTTCGACGACAAACTTCATGTGCGCCAGGCCTTCGAGCGCCTCAAAC
>QHVR01000319.1 GCA_003223595.1 Acidobacteriota bacterium | reverse complement strand
CCTGGTGGGCCTGCAGCCCGGCGAGAGCGTAAGGACAATGGTTGCCGTCCGCAATCTCGAAGAAGAGAGCAAGTACGTCTTCTTCGCCACCCGCAACGGCACGGTCAAGAAGTCCGAATTGCGCGAGTTCATGCACGTCCGCTCCAATGGCATCAACGCCATCGGCATTGATCCGGGAGACGAACTCGTCGCGGTTCGCATCACCAACGGCAACCAGATCGTGTTCCTCGCCAGCCATGAAGGCAATGCCATTCGTTTCGACGAAAGCCACGTGCGTCCCATGGGCCGCGGCGCTTTCGGAGTCCGCGGCATCGACCTGGAAAAGGGAGATTACGTGATCGGCATGGCAACGACGACTAAGCCCGACGCTCCCGCTCCGCCGAAAGAAAAAGTCGAGGGCGAAGTTGAAGTGGTCGACGAAGCGATCAAAGGCGACCTGATCCTCTCCGTCACGGAAGGAGGATTCGGCAAGCGCACTCCCGCCGAGTCTTACCGCCTTACCAATCGCGGCGGCAAAGGTGTAATCAACCTCAAGACCACCGAACGAGTCGGCAAAGTAGTCGGCATCGCCCAGGTCGACGAAAAATCCGAGGTCATGCTGATCAGCCACTACGGCAAAATCATCCGCATGGACTCGACCACAATCCGCGAGTCGGGAAGAAACGCCCAAGGCGTCCGCCTGCTGCAGTTGGAACCAGGAGACCGAGTAGCCGCAGCAGTAGTAATCGCCCCCGAAGCAGAACCAAACGGCAACGGCGGCACGCTGATTCAATAATGTTCGTGTACGGGCGGACGCCTCGTCCGCCCTGAGCGAAGTGGCAATCTGAGCCGGTGCGGCATCGTAAATGCCAGATGCAATTCCGTGGTAACTGATCCCCGGTGTAAAAAATGTGCGAGGACGGGGCCACCCGCGCGGCTTTTTTCACGTATTTGCTAATATCCCTTAGCCACCGACTTATCCTGCCGTGCTTGCGTGAAAAACTGGACATTGTCCCTGTACTGCGACTAACCTGCGTACAAGAAACTGTACACAGCGATAGTTTCATCGTTAGTCGTGCTGCGATCTATTAGCGACCACTTACACGGCTGTGTTTGCGTCAGTAACTCGAGGCTTTGCTTACATATTCGAAGTTAGCCTCACGTACAAGAAACTGGACACCTATGTAACTCCTAAGTTATAAACTCTTAGCTGCAATTTACAGTTTTTTCCCGATAGCGTCCTGCTCCGCCGCCGCGGTAAGTTCCACTACGTTCCACTCTTTATCACGGACGCAAAAAACTTTACCAACTCACGCCACTTCCTAAGGAGTTCCAGCCGTGAAATTTTCGCCCGATTCTCCCGGTAGCGCCAGAACTGATGGCTTCCACGGGAATGTCGCGAAAATCTTGCCCAGCTTATCGGCACTCGCGGCATGACCGAACAGGAAAAAATAATTTTCCTCATGAAGATTCTGACCCGCGGTACTGCCCCGTAGGCCAGACGCAGTAAAACGCGCAAACACGTTCGCAGTTAATCCAGATCCTACGCAGAAGCCCCCAGCTGCCTGGAGGCGTAAGGGATCCTTCGTTTCTTCGCGCCGGGAACGACTTTTCCATTCTTTGAGCTTCTGCCGCTTGAAAGAGTCCGAGGAAATCTATGACAAGAGTGTGCCTTATTTGGAAAGAACTGTGCCCCGGAGTACGTCGCAGGAATAGCCGTGCACTGATTTGGGTGCTGGCAATTTCGCTGCTCACGATAGGCGTTGCCGTATCCCGGAGCGCAGCACAAGACAACGAGAAGGAAAACTTGAACTGGCGATACTACGGCAATGATCCCGGCAACATGCGTTACCAGAATGTCGACCAGATCAACCCCACCAACGTTTCCCGATTGAAACCAGCATGGGTCTTTCACACCGGTGTGCATGATAAGGACGCTTCCATGGAAACAACGCCCATCGTGCTGAACGGGGTTATGTACCTGACCAGCGGCGATGACGATGTCTTCGCGGTGAAGGCGGGCACGGGAACTCAGATCTGGGCCTACCATCCCACAGACTTGCCTCCAATCAGCAAGCTTCCCCTGTGCTGCGGGCACAACAATCGGGGAGTGGCAGCGGGAGGAGGTCGCCTGTATCTCGCTCGCCTGGACGCCACGCTGGTGGCGCTCAACCAAAGCACCGGGCAGCAGTTGTGGAAAACGACCGTGGATGATTGGCATAACGGCTACACCATGACCATCCCGCCGCAGTACGTGAACGGCCTGGTGATTGTCGGCGTCTCCGGTGGCGAATACTTCATTCGCGGACACGTTGACGCCTACAACGCCAAGACCGGCAGCCGGGTCTGGCGCTTCTACACCACCGACCCGAACACGTTCGCCGGAGACTCATGGAAGCGTGGCGGCGGTCCTGTCTGGCAGAATCCATCGTTCGATCTTCAACTCGGGATGATGTATTTCTCGGTCGGCAATACCGGGCCAGACATCAATGGGGTGCCCCGCGCGGGGACGAACCTTTACACCGCGTGCGTCGTGGCCGTGGACATCGCCACCGGCGCTCTGCGCTGGTACTTCCAGGAATCGCATCACGATCTCTGGGACTACGACGCAACGCCTCCAACGATGCTGTTCACGCTGAACGGCACACCCGCGATCGCCCATGTGGGCAAAACCGGGTACCTGTTCGTTCTCGACCGCCGCACCGGAACTCCCCTTTACAACGTGATCGAAACCCCGGTGCCGACCGAGCCCGCGTGGCAGAATCCCTGGCCCACGCAGCCGGTTTCGACGATCGAATCACTAGCTCCCCATGAAGTGGGACCGCTGCCCGCCGGATACACCGGTGCCCCGCAGTGGACTCCTCCGCAGGAAACCACATATGCCATCCAGCCGGGTGATAGCGGGGGTACGGAATGGCCGCCCAGCGCGTTCAGCCCACGCACGAACTTTATCTATCACCATGCCCGATATGCCCCGACCACCTTCTACACCACGCCTACCAACACCTCGGGCGGCACCTTCCCGGGTTGGGGCTCGATTACCGAAGACGTTCCCGGTGTTGATTATGGTCTCTACGGGGCAGTTGATTCGACCACCGGAAAGATCGTGTGGAAGATCAAAGTCTCGCAGGCCCTCTCGGGTATGACAGTCGGAGGCGACCTGGTCTTCTTCGGCGACAACAGCGGATTGTTCTACGGGGTGAATGCGCTTACCGGCCAAATCCTGTGGACGTTCAATGGTCTGTCAATTAAAGGAGCGGGTGCCCCGACCGCCGCGCCGGTGGTTTACATGGTAGACGGACGCGAGTACGTTGCCATGGCGTTCGGTGGCCAACCCGATTCGGACACGCCGCTGGGCGATGCCATGGTGGCTTTCGCTCTCCCCACTCACTAGCCTGATCAGAAGGACGCTCATCAATCCGGTTGCCCCATCCTTCCCGCGTTTTGTGCGGGAGGATGGGCAGCCGCGAAAGTCGGCAGCATTCCGGCCTCGTCTCACCTCGGCGCTGAAAAACGCCGCTCGATCTCGCTCCCATCGCCCACTGGATAAAACTGCCCTCAACAACTGCCGTTGCACGCTGCCTGTTAACGGGAGTATCGTTTCTGATTCACTCGCATTCCGCATTCCCACCCGGAGCTTTCATGAATCCTCTATTCTTTCGTCGCGCTCTACTGATTATGACTTCGCTCTCCGCGCTCCTTCTGACTGCAGCCGATAGCGTCCCGGCACCCCCGATCGCCAAGAAAGTTCCGCACGAAACTGAGATCAACGGACACAAAATGATCGACAACTACTACTGGCTTCGCGAGAAATCCAATCCCGAAGTCCGCGCTTACCTGGAAAAAGAGAACGCCTACACCGACGCGGTGATGAAGCCGACCGAGCCTCTGCAGAAAAAGCTCTATGACGAGATGCTCAGCCGCGTGAAGGAGACCGACGTCGAAGTTCCCTACAAAGAAGGCGACTACTTTTATTACGTGCGCACCGAGGCCGGCAAGCAGTACCAGATCCGCTGCCGCAAAAAAGCCAGCATGGACGCACCCGAGGAAGTTCTGCTCGACATCAACCAGATGGCGCAAGGCAAGCCATTCATGACGGTGCAAGCCTTTGCCGTGAGCCCCGACGGCAACCTGCTCGCCTACAGCTATGACGATACCGGCTTCCGCCAGTTCACTCTGGCGGTAAAAGATCTCCGCACCGGTCAGACTCTCACCGATCACGCCGTGCGCGTCGGCTCAGTGGTCTGGGCCAGCGACAACCAGACCATCTTCTATACACAGGAAGATGACGTTTCCAAACGCCAGTACCGGCTCTATCGCCACACCGTCGGATCCACCAACCCGGACATCCTCGTCTATGAGGAACCGGACGAGCGCTTCAACGTCGAAGCCTATAAGACTCGCAGCCAGTCTTATATTTTCCTGGTATCACGCAGCCATACGACTAGCGAAGCCCGCTTTATTCCTGCCACTCAGCCGGACGGCAATTGGCAAATCGTCGAGCCCCGGAAGCAGGGCGTCGAATATTATCCCGACCACAATGGCAGCTCGTTCTACATGCGCGTCAACGATACCGGACGCAACTTCCGCCTGGTGAGCGCACCCGTAACCGATCCCGGCAGCAAAAATTGGCGTGAAGTTCTGGCCCATAATCCCGACATCATGCTCGACGAAATGGATCTGTTCAGGAATTTCCTGGTGCTGTACCAGCGTGAAGGAGGCCTGCCGCAAATTCGCGTGACCGACTTGCGCGATGGAAAATCCAAGCGCATCGCGTTCCCCGAGCAGGCCTACGCCTCATATCCGTATCTCAATCGCATATACGACACGACCGAATTCCGCTACGGCTACCAGTCCCCGATCACTCCGCCGTCGGTCTTTTCCTACGACATGGAGAAGGGAACTTCGACTCTGCTGAAGCAAAAGGAAGTGCCCGGCGGGTACGATCCCAAGAAGTATCAGGTGGAACAGATCTACGCCGTAGCTTCGGACGGGGTGAAGATTCCGGTCTCGGTCCTGCGCCTGAAAACTGCAAAGCTCGATGGTACCGGACCGCTCTATCTGTACGGCTACGGCTCCTACGGAATCTCGATCGACATGTTCTTCAACGCGAACATCTTTAGCATGGTCGATCGCGGCGCAGTCACGGCAGTGGCGCACATCCGGGGCGGCGGCGAGATGGGCAAGGGCTGGCACGATGCCGGCAAGATGATGAACAAGAAGACTACTTTCACCGATTTCATCAGTTGCGCGGAAGACCTTGTCAAGCGCGGGTACGGCAGCAAGGATCGTCTGGTGATCGAAGGACGCAGCGCTGGCGGGCTCCTCATGGGCGCAGTGCTCAATATGCGTCCCGACTTGTTCAAAGCGGCGATCGTGGGAGTTCCCTTCGTGGACGTGATCAACACGATGCTCGACGAATCTCTGCCCCTGACGGTCGGGGAATTTGAAGAGTGGGGCAATCCGAAAGAGAAAGCCGCCTACGATTACATGATCACTTACTCGCCGTACGATAACATCGAGGCGAAGACTTATCCCAACATGCTAGTCAAGACGTCGTTCAACGATAGCCAGGTGATGTACTGGGAGCCGGCAAAGTATGTAGCCAAGATGCGGGCCACAAGAACCGATCACAATCTGGTATTGCTGAAAACGAATCTAAGCCCCGCCGGCCATGGAGGCGCCAGCGGCCGCTACGACCGCCTGAAAGAAGCCGCGTTCGATTATGCCTTCATCCTGACTCAGATGGGAATCACGAATTGATCGCGAGGGTGAGATTTTAATTTCGTAATGAATAAAAGCCCGCCTCCGAAGAGGCGGGCTTTCTCACAACCTCAATCCTAGCGCGTATACGGTCCCGGATAATTCGTTCCGTCGGCGCAGCCTTTCTGTCCGCTGGAATTCGCGTATCCGGTGTTATGGTCGAAATCGTAATTCGACCAGTTCCCCTGGATTTCCCAGGTAGTCGACCCCAGCGTGATGGACCTACCGCCGAAGGTCCACGCGCACTTGTCGGAGTTCTCCGCTCCTGAGCTGTCGTACCACGCGTTTCCATTCGGATCAGAACGCGTCTCCGACAGCTCATGTCCACTCACATTGGCCAGCGCCTTCAGGCCTTGCGACTGGCCGCTGACCGAGCTTTGCGGGTCGCATCCGGCATCGCCATCCAGCTTGAAGAAGAAGCCAAACTCGATCGCCTTGCCGTTGCACGAGCCCCAGCTATGATACGCGCAGTAGTTCGCGCCTCCGCGTGGCTTGTCCACGTACACGGGGTAATAGGCACCCGCCGTGGGCGACGGAACCTTCTTGCAGACTTCGGCCAGCACCGCCGAGGTGCTGATGTGGTTCGGCAGCGAACCGCCATCGATCACGTGACCCTGGTATGTTACGGCGCTGCCCACTCTATGCCCGGCGTTATCGGTGAACTCGTCGACAGTCGCCTCGTAGCTGGTGCCACTTAATGAGGAATACAACTTATCGATGCCCGTAATCTTATCGCCCGTATAGGACGGCCAACTGGTCCCCCACCAGATTGCCTTGACAGTGGCGGACGGCAATACCGGACCGCCATGGTAAGTCATGTCGGGATTGCTGCCGGCATTGTGGGAACGGGCAGCCCCATTGGTCCAATGCGGACCTAAGATCGGCGGCTCTTTTTTATTGGGATTCTTGTTTACGTCCTGGGCAGTTGCTGACAAAGCGCACAGACACAAAACCGCTAATGTAAGCCATCGCATGATTGATATCTCCTCCGGGCGGAATTGAAGCGGGAATAACAGTGGAGGGATTCTCGTTTGTTTCTCTTTGTCTTGTCAATGAGCAAATCGACTGTATGCCGCGTACCTGGCCGCAACTCAAGGGATTGGGCAGGTTCTTCAGGCGAGAATAGTCAGTGCAGTTACTTAGATGCCGCGCCGCTGGGGGTTTAATACCCGAACTACTTCGCGAAAAAATAATCGAACGACTTCACCGCCGTGAACTCGTCCTCGCGTATATCGAACACGGTGTAAAGCTTGGTCACGTACAACACATCCTGCACCTTCTGGCTCAGCTTCAGCAGCTTCAACTCTCCCCCGGCGTTGCGCACGGTGGTGAAGCATCCCACCAACTCACCCACTCCGGAGCTGTCGATGTAGTCGACATCCGCCAGGTTCAGAATGATCTTCTTCTTCCCGTCCGCCACCAGGCCCCGAACGGCATCGCGCAAAACGCCAATTTCATCCCCCAGCACAATGCGTCCCTTGACGTCCAGAACGATGACGTGCGCGACTTCACGCGTCTCAATCTTCAGCGGCATGTTTGCGGACTCCCGGCCAGAATGGTAGTGCCACACGTGGGGCAAGTCAATGCCGGATCGGGCAACGAAACCGCAGCGAGTAGAATCCACGTACTCAGTACGCGAGGAGGCTCCGCTTATGGCTTCAGTCCACCGGGCCCTGTTCTTCGCTCTTCTGTTCTCGTCGGCATTCCTCGCCGCCGAATGCACCAACGATCATCGTACGAACAAGAATGGCGGTATCCTGGTCACCGACTTCACCATCTCTGGAACCCAGACTATCGGCGCCACTAACCTCGCCCGCATCACTACCGCCTTCATCGGCTCCTGCTTCGACGAAGACTCGGAAGAAGTGGAAGAACGACTTCGCGCTTCATTTCAAGATCGCGGCTACTTCAAAGTGGAAGTGAAGAGCCTTCGGGTCAAGCCGGCAGATCCTCTGGGCGTCCCCAAGCCGGTCACCCTCGACGCGGAAGTCTCAGAAGGCCTCCGCTACAGGCTTGGGCAGATAACTTTCGTCGACAATCATGCCTTCGATGCGGAGACCCTTCGTCGTGAGTTCCCTCTGAAAACAGGTGAAATCTTTGAGAGAGACAAGATCGCCAGAGGCCTTGAGGGTCTGCGCAAGCTTTACGGCTCAAGCGGTTTTCTCGATTACACAGCAATACCCGAGACTCGCTTCGACTCCAATGCAACTACGAATCTGATTATGACCTTTCAGGAGGGTCCTCAGTACCACATGGGCAAACTCGATATTGCGGCCGCAAAGGAAGCAGCCGCAAGGCTACGCTCAGAATGGAAGCTGGCGGAAGGCGCCGTTTACGACGCCACTTACATCGACCATTACCTCGATGACAACCGCAACTTGTTTCCGGTCAGTTTCAGCCGGGAGAATGTCCAAATATTTCAGAATTGCCCCGACGCGCTGGTCGAAGTTCGCGTAATCATCGATCCCGCCGAAGACCCGTCTCATCCCGAGCCCAAAAACGTCCCGTGCGCTAAGCACGAAACCAAAGAAACGCAGAAATGAAGTGGAACGTAGCGTGGCTTACGAGTGCGCCCCGTGCGGCCGCGAATCCAGCTCCAGCGCGGGCAGAGGAACGTTGTCGCGAATTTCCTGAATGGGCGAGGTCACAATCGGGGTCGCATAAGCCGGATGGCGAAACTCCAGGTGCATTCCCCGTCCTACATATTGCAGCTTCAGCATCGATCCGCCCCAGGTCGACCCCGCAATCGCCACCTGCACCGGCTCCGGACAAAACTCCGGATGTCCCGACAGCAGCGCCTCGCTACCGCCCAGCAGCACCGCCGTATAGCGATGGTGCATAGTCTGGATCTCCAGCACGGTCGATGGCGGAAGGTCGTTCAGAAAAACGCCGCCTTCAATTTCCGACTGGATGATGCTGCGGTTGACTTCATTCGCCAGGTTCGGATGCGGGTTAAACATACAATTGGCTGGGCTTCAGGGTAACGGGTTTCATGGCTCCCTTACAAGCGTCCTTTCGCTCAGCCCCAAGCAGAAGGGCGCGACCGTTTAGACGGACGAACATACCCCCAGGTTGCAGCGAATGTGGAACGTAACACGTGGGGCGGCCGATCCAAATCACGTAGGGACGGACCCATTGGTCCGTCCCGCGAAGCCGAAGGCGAGCGCAGAGAGCGAAGCTCCAAAGCGCGCTCCCCACGGCTAGCCGGGTGAACGCTCCGGTGCTAACACCTTTTAAATCAAGGTTCCACCCGAGGCCTTAAGCCCCTGCTCCTGTTAGAATACTGAACACAGGGGTTCGTCTTCATGCCAGTACCCGTATCTCAAATTTGGACGGTGACCAGCTACGTCCTGCGGCAAAAGCTTGCCGGACGCAAGCGCTACCCGCTAGTCCTGATGCTGGAGCCGCTCTTCCGCTGCAACCTGGCCTGCGCCGGATGCGGCAAGATCCAGTACCCGGCCCACATCCTTAAAAAGGACCTGACCCCCGAGGAATGCTTCCGCGCCGTGGAAGAATGCGGAGCCCCGATGGTGTCCATCCCCGGTGGTGAGCCCCTGATGCATCCCGAGATCGCGGAGATCGTGGAAGGCCTGGTGGCCCGTAAAAAGTACATTTACCTGTGCACCAACGCCCTGCTGCTGAAAGAGAAGATCCACCTTTTCAAACCCAGCAAGTATCTGACGTTCAGCGTTCACCTCGACGGCCAGCGCGAAGAGCATGACCTCGCCGTGTGCCGCGAGGGCGGATACGACATTGCCGTCGACGCCATCAAAGAAGCCCTTCGCCGCGGGTTCCGCGTCACCACGAACACGACGCTCTTTGATGGCGCCAATCCGAAATCCGTCCGCGCCTTCTTCGACGAAATGATGGAGCTTGGGGTCGAGGGCATGATGCTCTCGCCCGGATATTCCTACGACAAAGCGCCCGACCAGAAGCATTTCCTGGGCCGCGCCCGTACCCGGCGGATGTTCCGCGCGATTCTGTCGAATCGCAAGAAGAACTGGCAATTCAATCTGTCGCCATTGTTTCTCGAATTCCTGATGGGCAAGCGCACCTATCCCTGCACCCCTTGGGGCATGCCCACCTACAACATCTTCGGCTGGCAAAAGCCCTGCTACCTGTTGCAAGACGGCTACGCGGAAACATTCAACGAGCTGATGTCCTCGACCGAATGGCACAACTACGGCACCGAGTCGGGCAATCCAGCCTGCGCCAATTGCATGGTCCACAGCGGCTACGAAGCGAGCGCCGTGAACGCCACCTTCAGTTCGCTCTCAGGATTCCTGGCAACGGTGAAAGCCACGCTGTCCACGACTTATCGCGACAAAGAAGCGCTCGACATGCTGGAAGAACCGCCAGCGCCAGTTCACCCGTTGATTCAAATCGGCCAATCGCAGTCGCACACGTTGGAAGGAGCAAGAAGCACGTAAGAGCCACGTGGGGACAGCCCCTTGGGCTGTCCAAGCGAAGCCGAAGGCGAGCGCTAGTTTTAGCTCACAGCTCAAGGCTCATAGCTCATAGCTAGCCATGACAGGCAAAGAAGCCGGCCACATCGAGCAACATCCGTCACACTCCCAGGCGCTCAATCCCGACGCGCTCGAAGTCGCTCCGGGCGTAGAGCACGAAAAACTGGAAGGCTGGATCCCGCAGCTTGCCTCCGAAGAAGAGCTCCGCCAAGCGCTGGAGAAAGCCTTCGACTACCGCGGAGACATCACCATCACTCGTAAAGACGGCAGCCACATCGAAGGCTACCTCTTCGACCGGCGCACCGGCGCCAC
>QHVR01000318.1 GCA_003223595.1 Acidobacteriota bacterium | reverse complement strand
CCGCCGACGCCAATCGTACGCGGTGATACCGAGCGCTGGCCTGATGCTTTGTAGTTCGTCACACACAGCTATCGGAGTGAGCACAAGGTTTTCCACACCCCAATGCGCCTGTAAGGGCTTCCCCGACAGACAAGTACGGTTAGTGGTGCCACAATATGCGAACCCGAATCGTCCCAATCGGGTTCAACTAGTTCGCATGGCAGGCGCGTATGACCTTCGAAGGAAAGCAGGTCTCGAAAAGCTCTCTCGAATTTGATGTTTGGAAACTTCACTTGAGGAACGACTGCGAATCGCAGGGGAAACTTTCCGTGTTTAATGCGATGGGGGATTACGTGTTGCAACTCCTATGGGCAATTGGCCTCGATCCGAGCTTAAAAGCCATTGTCGAGCACCCCGCAGAATACAAGGTTCCACCGAACTCAGCGGCGAACATCGAGTTCTAATCGCGGTTTCTAACGAAACCTGGAAACGTCAGTAACTGAGTCGGGCCCTCATGTCGAGAGAGGTAGCGAGATGGAAAAGTTCCAGTTCAAAAAACCCCATTTCTGCTGGATATGCGGAAATACCGTTGATTTGGAAACCTGCAAGGTAGATGAGCACGGCATGGCTGTTCATGGCGACTGTTATTTGCTGAAAGTGGCTCTCGCGAGTGAATCCATGGTGCGGAAGCCAGCACAGCGCATTCAGTCACGAACCGTTCGGTTCTCTGCACAATGACATGCCATACCAGACTGAGTTGATCATCCGCTGCCCTTACTGCAAGCTCGGAAACGAATTTCGCCCGATGGTGAGGCGCGCCGAGGGCTGGCTGCAGTGTGAGAGTTGTGGCCACAACGCGATGCGATCAGATCCAGAGTTCAAATGTGCTTGTTCGAAGTGCGACGCTTCTCAGTCACATACCGTCCCGGAACCGTTGCAGTAAAAGGCCTCTGGATCACTGAGGGCTTTCCAAACGAGCATTAACGACGGATTTTTCAGCAGCTGCTAGGTATACTTCGGACCGAAGGGTGGGGCAGCCTTGTTCGTAGTGACTTCAGGAATAACCGAAACGCAAGAGATGGGGCAGCACTCTTCGCAACATCGCGAACGGTGGTGCAACCTGAGTATGCTTCGGACCGAGAAGCGGGCCAGCCAGCCAAACCTCGCACGGTGCTGAAACACTCTTTGTTGAGTCGACAGCATCCCGTAGCGGCTAAAGCCGCGTCTCAGTTGCCAATGTTTTACGGCGTGGCTTGAAGCCGCGCCCTTTCGAAGAAGGCTCAGGCGATGGCCTTTTCAGCAGGTGTAAGCCCCACCGTTAATGTGGCCTGGGCGGCACGACTAGAGCCGTGCCCTTCCCAATGCATTAATGTAGACAACATTCTGAGTAGTTGTCGGAGGACCTGTGATCTCAATGTTCAGAACTCTGGGCATTTTTGCTGCGCTCTGTTTGATATCCACAGTGGCGATTGCGCAAAGCGCCAAGCAGCACGGCGAGTGGCGCTTGCGGGTGCGGCAGGAGATGCCCCTGATGGGGCATCGCAACTGGATTGCGGTGGTGGACTCGGCATATCCCTTGCAGATCAGTCCGGGGATCGAAACTGTTGAGACCGACAGCGATCAACTCGATGTGGTGCGGCGGGTGCTGCATGAGGTTGGGGAGAGCAAGCATGTGCGTCCGGTCATTTTCACCGATGCGGAGTTGAAATCTGTTCCTGAGGACGACGCGCCGGGCGTGACCTACTATCGCGACTCGCTGAACCACTTTCTTGAGGAGTTCAACGACGGCAAGACCGAAGTGCATTCGCTGGCGCACGAGGAGATCATCTCCAAGCTGGACGATGCGGGCAAAACATTTCATGTGCTGGTGCTGAAAAGCACGATGACGATTCCGTATACGTCAGTGTTTATCCGCCTGGATTGCGGGTACTGGACGGACGAGCAGGAGAAGCGGTTGCGGGAGAAGATGGGGAAGAAGTGAGGGAAGGCAGTTTCCAGTTTCGAGTTTCTAGTTTCCAGTACTCGGGTTGCGGGCTTCGGGCTGGTTTGTAAGGCTGGGTGAGGTTCACGTTTCCCGGGAACGAATACTCCGTACGGAGTACTGCGGCAGCGGTCGCATTGAGGCACGTTCCGTGTTTTCTGTCACTGGGAGCGGTGAGTCTCATCACTGCGGTTGTTCCTTTTAGAGTTCTATTCTGATACATCCGCCTGAAATCAGGTTGAGATTACATGTCGCGCATCCCAGAGGCGCGGGTGGGGAGGAGTGTCGGTGAGGTTAGTGGTTAAAAAAATCGGGAGCGGGTGGGAATGGGTGATGGAGACGTCGGAGGAAGAACGGAATCGATCCCAAGCGGGGGCCGCGGGTGAGGAGTCAAGGCCCCGCACTGAATTCGAGGGGATTGCGGGCAACGGTCAGGACGAGAAAGGTGGGCCCATCAGCGGCACTATTCCTTTTTTGTGCGCGATGGCGGATCCGGAGGAGAAGTGGTGGGAGCGGGTGCGGGGGAATCCGAAGAGGTCGGGAGAGATTTCGCAGGCGGCATTTTTATCGAAGGCCTCGATGATGGGGTTCAACCTGGCGCTGCCCTGGGGCGACAGCGAGCGGTGGGATTTCGTGGTGTGGGGGCAAGATCAGCAACGAGTGATGCGGGTGCAAGTGAAGGGGACGGGGAGGTTGTATCTGGGCGGATACGAAGTGCAGCCGGTACATTCGACGCGGGGTGGCGGGAAGAAACGCTATACGAAGAGAGAAATCGATGTGATCGCAGCGCACGTGCAACCGGTGGATACCTGGTACCTGATCCCGATCGAAGCGGTGGGGAAGGCGAAGAGCATGCGGCTGTATCCGGAGGGCGCGGGCTGCGAAGTTCCCCCGGTCGGAGATGTCGAGGGCAAGTTCCTGCGCAAATCGCGCAGGAGGAGAAAGCCCGATTGGGAGCGGTGGCGGAATGCATGGGAGGTGCTGGGCGCGAATCGCTAGCTGCTAAAGATAGAGAACGCGCGGATCCGGAATCTGAGTGCTCGTGAGGCTGCTACGGACTTGCGGCTTTCTAAAGTTGAGCATTCACACATCCCTACTTGCGTTTCTTGGGGCGTCCACCTTGTCTGCCCCATTGCGAGAGCTTCTTCTTGTGCTTGCGGGTAGTGGCTTTCCCGCCCTTCCCGCCGATGCATCGGGGACACACCATTTTGGTGAGGGGATGCCGGGGGCAATACGTCTCCTTAGCCATCCCATATTTTTACCCCAAAACAGTCATCATTAAGCCACCTGCTGCCTTTTTTTCCGTCCTCGGCCTCCTTGTCTCCCCCACTCCGACAGTTGCTCCTTGTGCCGGGCCGCGGTAGCTCGTCCTCCGTCCCCGGCGATGCAGCGCGGACAGATCAGGTTTCCCTGCGGGTGTTTAGGACAGGACGGCATCAGCGACTTCAGCGCCAACGCGAGTTGGTTGGACACTTCCTGCAAGAAGTCGGCGTGTTCCGCGGAGTAGCAGTTCTTTTGCGAACTCAGGATAATTACGACGCCCAGGCTTTCTCCGCGCACCACCAAGGGAACGGCGCAGTACGATCGAATTCCCTCGCGCACGTTGTGCTGCTCCACCTGAAACTGGAGTTCCTTTTGAAGATCCCTTCGCACAATGGCTGTCTTGTTCTGGAATACCCACCCGTGATGGGATTCTTTGCAGTCCAGCATCAGGCCAGGGTGATAGAAACTGTCTGGAGTGCAGCCATACGCGGCGGCTAGTTTGAGTGCCCGGTCCCGTGGTGCATAAAGGCTCAACCCCATGCGATCGTAAGGTAGCCGCTTTTTCAGCGCATCGCACGTTCCGCGGAAGATATCAGGGATTCCGAGCTCAGTAATTGCCGCGCGGTTCACCTCGAGGATGGTCGCGTACCGCTGGGTCGTGCTTAATTGTGCCGCCATGTTTTCTATCACCCCTGATTTCCCCGGATAACGGCCTGCTTCTCTTTTGTAGCACGTCAAACGCTGATGGTAAAAGCCAGCAGGTCGCTTTTTACAAAATCCGAACAGCTTGCACTCGTGATTCAAAGCGAGGTGTTTGGGCATGAGAAGATAATTTCCGGGTGAGATTTGAACATGGGGAAAGCAACACACCGCAAGCCATACCAAGCGCCGACTGTCACCAGGCTTACGCCAGAAGAAGCCAAAATCAAGCTCGTTGAGCATGCCCGAAATGGAGATGGGGAAGCTATGGACCTCCTGAAATTAATATTTCCGGAGGAAGCAAAAAAGCTTTCCGAAGCCAAAGCGAAGTCAGCCTGAGGTCCACATTCGAAAGTGTGGAGCATGGTCAGAACGAAACTCGCGGCTACTCGCTTGCGGGTTGTAGAGGAACACTGGTGCTGAAAATCGGAGTGCAAGAGTGCCCGCACTGCTGCCGGTCGGAGATCTATATCTCAACGCCGGAGAGCGTGCACGAGGAGATAATGATATTGCTGTTGCTGCGGCCAGTGCGATGCCGCAGTTGCACGGCGCGCTTTTACCGCCCGCTTTGGGTGGCAACTCCGATGAAGCCCAAGGGGCGCGTTGGCATAGGCAGTTGAGGCTGCCCGATTTGGTTTCGGTTTCTTCCGGAGCGCGTGAACTCTGAACTTGAGACCCTTACAGTTATCAATTGGCATGTGAGAGGCGACCCGCTGTGGTTTGCTCCCCCATCGCGCAGCAATGGCGCTGCGGACCGATCCTTCCGGTCCGCATCGACAGCCGGGGGGCTGTCCCTACATGGGCTCTCCTTACATTCGACTTCGGTCAATTGGGCGCCAACCGTGTGCTGAGGGCGGCATCTAAGACCTATCTGCCGCGATGGAAAATTACCGTTTCAAGTGAGGTTGTGATGGAAACCAGAGTAAGTGGTCAAAGAGAAGATCGGGTGACCGGGGCGATCGAGAGCCAGACGTCGAAGGTTCCCTCATCGGCATTCTTAGGAATTGCGATTGGGTGCATGGCGACTTCGTTGGTGCTGAAAATCCTGGGAAAGGATCACTGGTCGCTGTTCGTAGGACAGTGGCCGGCGCCGCTGTTGATCATGGGCAGCTACAACAAGATGGTGAAGCAGCACGGTTCAGACTCGCAGTCGAACCTTGCAGCCTAACAGTCGCAAAGTTGATATCTAACCGGCACAGCGAGTGCCGGTTCTTTTATTGCAGCTCGGCGAGCATGGCTTCCATCTCCGACTGGGCATGCAGGTTGCCGGTGCGACGGGCGGAGGCGATGCCGTCCTGCAACATCTGCTTGGCGTCGCCGGACCTTTCCGCGCGGACCAGGGTCTGGGCCGCCATGAAATAGCCGGCAGTGTAGTCCGGATGATTCTCCAGCAGGATAGCGAACTCGGCCAGGGCGCGATCGAAATCGCCCTGCCTGGAATATTCCATGGCGAGACCGTAACGGGCAAACGCATCCTTGGGATTTTGCGTGAGCACTTCGTTGAGGGCGGCAATGCGGTCCATAGAAGGAGGCGTCTCTCGAACGAGATTACTACAAACCGTGAGGCCCGAAGTCACTGGCCAGAAGCCAGGGAGGTGAATACAATAGGCATTCCCCGAAATTGCGAGCGCCGAAGATTTCGAGCGCGGAAGAGACGACATTGGCTTGTCCTTATTTCATGCCGACCGCAAGACTGGAGAATGGCAACTGGCCACATCCGGCGAGACTTCCGCTGGGTTGTGGCTGGACGGGGCAGTGCACGGCGCCGGGACATGAGGGCGAATCCCCCAGCCAGGATGTTGTCGAGGCATTCTGCAATCTCGGCTACGCGAGCAGTTGCGCGTGGGCTCCGCCGGAGCGTGCGTGGGATGCAGTGCGGTTCGCAGTGTCGACGCCGGAGGACCGCAATGCCAATAATCCGGCGCGAGTGCTTCGTTTGCTGTACGTCTGCGAGCGCGATCATCGGCCGGTTGCGCATGGCGATCTGCTGATGGATCTGGAAGCCGGAACCTGGCAGCGCGGGCATGATGATGCTCGCATTCAGAAAATGGCAGAATGTTTTCTGGAATCTTATTTGAAGAAGAAGGCGTGAGAGCAGTCTGAGTAAAGTCCCGCAATCAAGGAGCAAGGATGCAAGATGATCTGGAACCGAGGCCGGTCCGCGATTCGCAATCTGAAATGGCGGAGATTGTTCTGCCCAACGACACCAATCCGCTGGGCGCACTGCTGGGCGGACGGTTGATGCACTGGATCGATCTGGCGGGAGCGATGGCGGCCCACCGGCATTCGCGTAATTACGTGGTCACGGCTTCGGTGGATCACATCGATTTCCTGGTTCCGGTGCGGGTGGGAGATCTGGTCATCCTGCGCTCGTCGGTAAACCGGGTGTTTCATACTTCCATGGAAGTTGGGGTGAAGGTCTACGTGGAGAATTACATCGCTGATACCGCGCAGCACGTGGGCTCTGCCTATCTCACGTTCGTGGCCGTGGACGCGGCAGGGAAGCACCTCAAAGTTCCAGCCGTCATCCCGGAGACGGAGGAGCAACAGCGCTGGTACACGGATGCGGGCCGACGGCGGGAGATCCGCCGAGAGCATCTGGAACGCCGGCGCAAGGCCGCGCGATAAGTTTTACAAGAACTGTGATTTGAATCACACCTTCGTGTCCCGCTGAACGTTTAAGCTCTCGTCCATAAGGATTTCTCATGGACAGCGCACTCCTGATTCACCGTCTGCACTTCGCTTTCACGGTCACGTTTCACTACCTTTTCCCCCAACTCACCATGGGTCTCGCGCCCTTGATTGTGGTGCTGAAGACACTGGGTCTGCGGCGGAACGACGAGAAATACAACCAGGCCGCCAGATTCTGGGCGCGCATCTTTGGTATTAACTTCGTGCTTGGCGTGGTGACCGGCATTCCCATGGAATTTCAGTTCGGAACCAACTGGTCGCATTTCTCGCGCTTCGCGGGAGGAGTCATTGGGCAGACTCTGGGAATGGAAGGCATGTTCGCATTCTTCCTGGAGTCGGCGTTCCTAGGGTTGTTTCTCTACGGCGAGAAGCGCTTGAGTCCTCGCGCACACTGGTGGTCGGCGGTGGCCGTCTTCCTGGGTTCATGGCTGTCGGGATTCTTTATCGTTGCGACCGATGCCTGGATGCAGCATCCGGTCGGTTATATCAAGGCCGCGGACGGTTCCGTGCAGCTTTCTAGCTTCTGGGCGCTGGTGCTGAATCCATGGGCCTGGTGGCAATATGCGCACAACATGAGCGGAGCGGTGATCACCGGCGCGTTCGTGATGGCATCGGTCGGTGCGTTCTACCTGTTGTGGGGCAAGTTCGTGGAGTTTGGACGGATCTTTGTGCGGACGGGAGTGGCGGCCGGTTTGATCTTCAGCGTGCTTCAGCTGTTTCCCACTGGCGATGGCCAGGGGCGGCTTATCGCCCAGAACCAGCCGGTGACACTGGCTGCCATGGAAGCCTTGTTTGCCACCCAGCCGGGAGCGCCGCTGGTGCTGGTCGGCCAACCCAACGTGGATGAGAAAAAGATCGACAATCCATTGATTATTCCCAACGCGCTCAGCTTCCTCACCTATCGGGCGTGGACGGCGGAAGTAAAAGGGCTGAACGAATTTCCGCAAGACCAGTGGCCGACCAGTATCGCGCTTCTTTATTACAGCTACCACATCATGGTGGGACTCGGGACGGTGTTCATCGCGATCATGGTAGTGGCCGCTTTTCTGTTGTGGCGGGGAAAGCTGTTCGAGAGTCGCTGGATTTTATGGGCCCTGCTGCTCGCTCTGCCATTCCCATACATTGCGAATACGGCGGGATGGATCACGGCGGAGATCGGACGACAGCCATGGCTGGTGTACTCGCTGATGCGCACCGCGGATGGCTACTCGAAGACAGTCTCCGCGGGCAACGGAATGTTTACGCTGCTGGGATTCATGGGTATGTATACGGTGCTGGCAATCCTGTTCTTGTTTCTGGTGCGACGCGAGATCGAGCACGGGCCAGAGGAAGGACAGGCTGCCGAACGTCTTCCGAAGGGCTCATTGACGAGGGTCGAACTGGAACCGGCGGCACTGGCGGGCGCGTCGCACAGGCGGGAGGACTGAAATGGAAACAGTTTGGTTCATGATTGTGGCAGTGATGGTGGCGGCGTATGTGGTGCTGGACGGATTCGACCTGGGAGCCGGCGTGATCTACTTGGCCGCGACCAAAACCGCCGACGAGCGGCGGAGAATCATGCGCGCCATCGGGCCGGTGTGGGATGGGAACGAAGTGTGGCTTCTGGCCGCCGGCGGCACTCTCTATTTCGCATTCCCGCTGCTGTATGCGTCGAGTTTCAGTGGCTTCTACCTGCCGCTGATGATGGTGCTGTGGCTGCTGATGCTGCGTGGGATCGGCATCGAGCTGCGCTCGCACATGCACAACCCGGTGTGGGTCGGCTTTTTCGACGTGATCTTCAGCGTGTCCAGCGTCCTGCTGTGCATCTTCTTCGGAGCCGCATTGGGTAATGTCGTGCGCGGGGTGCCGCTCAGACCTGATCAGTACTTCTTCGAGCCACTGTGGACTAATTTCCGGGTTGGTACGGACAACGGCATTCTCGACTGGTACACGGTTCTGACCGGGGTGATAGCACTCGTAACCTTAACCACTCATGGATCGCTGTATGTTGCAGTCAAGACCGAAGATGAATTGAACGGTCGCGCGCGGAGGGTCGCGCAATGGTTGTGGCCGGTGCAACTTCTGCTGACCGTTGCAGGTTTGATTGCGACGGTCGCGATTCGTCCAGGAGTGCTCGACAATTACAAGCATCACGCGGTGGGCTTTGCGATTCCGGTGCTGGTCTTCGGAGCGCTCGCCGTCATGATGCACGGCATGATCAAGCGGACGGACAAGATGGCATTCGTGGCCTCTGGCGTGTATATCGTGGGCATGCTGGTAGGAGCAGCGTTCGGGCTATATCCGGTCGTGCTGCCGGCGAGCACCGATCCTGCGCTGAACTTGACCATCTACAACACGGCTGCCGGCGCGCACGGGCTTACCGTCGGACTCGTGTGGTGGTCCCTGGGCATGGTTCTCGCGCTGGGATACTTCTTCTTTCTGTTTCGCATGTTCCGAGGCAAAGTACGCCTGGAGGGCGAGGGATACTGAGGGGCAGGCTGCGATGAATTGATGCGCAGACGGCTCGTGGTGGGGCTACACATCGCAGAGTGCGGCTCGTATGAGAGCCTTCAACTGCGGCGCGTGGGTTTTATGCCTCCTGCAATTTTCGCGAGAGCGCGAGTGTAGGCTTTGATGGTCTCAGGAACAGCCTGACTATAAACAAACTGCCCTTCGCGCCGGCAAAGGATGAGTTTGGCCTCGCTGAGAATCTTCAAGTGATGAGAGACGGTCGCGGGCGTGACCCCGCGCATCGAGACGATCTCGCCACAGTTCATGTGGTCCGTCGCGGAGATGGCCTCGAAGATCCTAAGCCGGGTCTGGTCGGCCAGGGCTTTGGATATTTTTTCCACCTGAGAGCGGTTCATAGTTGATCTAGAGTGTAGCGAACCGGGTGGCTTTGCTGCCATACAGCAAAACGGTCACGGACGAGAATTCCATAAAACTGCATCCGTATACTTCGATAGTCATCTAAATCTCTAATTCTGAATGAGAGGATGGAAGCCACGAAGCGGCTGCCGTGAGAGTCCGACGGAAAATTCGGCAAAACAGGAGAAATGACATGAAGAGGCTCGAAGGCAAAGTTGCGGTAGTAACCGGCGGGAACAGCGGTATCGGACTGGCGGCGGCTCAGCGCTTGCAGGAAGAAGGCGCGAAAGTAGCGATCCTGGGCCGAAGCAGAAAGACGCTGGACCAAGCAGTGAAGACGATCGGAAACGGCGTAGTAGCGGTGCAGGGAGACGTCGCTAAGCTCACGGACGTGGACAAGTTTTATGCAGAGGTTTCACAGAAGCTGGGAAAAATCGATGTTTTGTTCGTGAACGCGGGAGTGGCGAAGTTCGCACCCTTTGCCCAGACGTCGGAAAGCACCTACGACGAGAATTTCGATATCAACATAAAAGGTGCGTATTTTACGATTCAGAAAGCCCTGCCGTTCTTAAATGACGGCGCCTCGATCATTCTCAATACCAGCGTTGCGGGCCAAACCGGTACCGCAGGGACGAGTGCGTATTCGGCAACCAAAGCGGCGCTACGTTCTTTGGCGCGAACCACCGCCGCGGAACTTGCCGGACGCGGCATCCGCGTCAATACGGTCGCGCCAGGGCCGATCTCTACCCCGATTTTTGAGAGGACCGGGCTGCCAAAGGAAGCTGTCGATGAATTTGCGAAGGAAGTCATTGCGCAAATTCCGATGAAGCGGTTTGGGAAGCCCGAAGAGGTGGCTGGGGCAGTCGCATTCCTCGCCTCGCAAGATGCGTCCTATATCACGGGAGTGGAAATCAATGTGGATGGCGGCCTCGGACAAATCTGAATGGATATAGTGGTTGGTCAGGGGCGGCGCGGTGTCCACCCCTGACCTGCTGTGGTTCAAGGGTGAGTGACGTTCGCCGGGAAAAATGGGAAGAGCTTACGGATTTCCGCCTCGGTGGGCTGACGCCCATATTCGGTAATCTCGAAGGCTTCGACGTGCTGGATGTGAGCGGCGTCCGCGCCATAGCGCTTCTCAAGTGAGTGCTGCCATTCGGGCGAAGCAATTCGGAGCGCCCTCTCCTGTGTAGCCAGCCATTTCTTTCGCGCAACGGCATCCTTAGGGACCTGGTCGAGAGTCCCGGTCGTCCATGGGAGCCACTCATAAAACTGCGAAACATGCGCGTCTAGCATGTCGATCTTCTTGTCGAACACGTCGTCAATGGAAACCACAATGTCTGGTTGGAAGGGTTGCGGCCTGGTGAAGCGGTCGCTGTAATACAGAAACACAGGATTGTGCGGCAGCGGCGGCGTATCTTTCACCAGGTTGGGTACGATGACCATATAGGACGCGTCCTGCACCAGGACCCCGGTGTAGCGGTGGTCGGGATGGTAGTCGTTGGGCCGCGGGGCAATGACGATATCGGCCTTCCATTGGCGGATCTCGCGAATCACTTGCTCACGGACCTCCAGAGTGGGGAGGAGTTTGCCGTCGTGGTTATCGAGCACTTCGTATTCGATGCCGATCCGTCGCCCGGCCTCTTTGGCTTCAGCTCGGCGGCGATCGGCGAGCTCTTTTCCGCCTTGAGACTGATGGCCGGCATCACCGTTGGTGAGAGAGACGAACTTCACCTTATCGCCACGTGCGGCGTATTTGGCGGCCAAGCCTCCGGCGCCCAGATCGCAGTCGTCGGGATGCGCGCCGAATGCGATG
>QHVR01000002.1 GCA_003223595.1 Acidobacteriota bacterium | reverse complement strand
CAGAAAGTTCCTGTGCCGGGTGTGACTGGCGGGGACAACGATCTCAACGGACTGGTCGATTTTGGCTGGTGGGGCATCATCGCGAAGCCGCTGTTTGTGTGGCTGAAATGGACCTATCACCATGTGGTGGCCAACTGGGGATGGGCGATCGTGCTGCAGACGCTGATCATCAGCGTGGCGCTGCTGCCGCTGCGCATCACGCAGATGAAGTCCATGCTGAAGATGCAGCGCGTGGCGCCGCAGATCAAGTCGATCCAGGAAAAATATAAGAAATACAGCCTGAAGGATCCGCGCAAGGCGCAAATGAACGAAGAAATCAGCGCGATCTACAAGAGAGAAGGAGTAAACCCGGCGGGTGGCTGCCTGCCGATGCTGATTCAGTTTCCGTTCCTGATCGCGTATTACCGCATGCTGGGTGCGGCGATCGATCTGCGGCATGCCCACTGGCTGTGGATCAAGGATCTGTCGGCGGCTGAGCCGTTGCCTTACATCCTACCGATTATCATGGTGGTCAGCATGCTGGTGGTGCAGAAAATGACGCCGCAGGCGGGCATGGATCCGGCGCAGCAGAAGATGATGACGGTGATGATGCCGCTGATGATGGGCTTCATCTTCTTCCGGCTGGCAGCGGGGTTGAATCTGTACTACGCGGAAGCCAATTTGATTTCGATCGCGCAGCAGGCGGTGATGAACCGCACGTCGCTGGGGCAAGAGATGCGTGAGATGATGGCGAAGCGTGCGCGGAAGAAAGAGAAATGAGCTATTAGCCATTAGCTCTTAGCTTTTAGCTTGAATCGACACAGTCTGCGAGATGCTTAGGGGAGGTCGCCAGATTTTTGCTGCCGATCCCTTCGCAACTGTGAACGCGCGAGACTTGAGCTACGAGCCAACGGCTAAGAGCTGAATTTATGTCCATTCCCGACAAAGTCGCTGCTGCCAAAAAGATTAACGAGTTTCTGCAGGCCGTGGTCACGCACGGCGGGCTCCGGTTCAAGTATCGGATCGTGGTCGACCCTCCGATTCCGGAAGACCGCGATTGGGAGAAGCCGGAAATTCTGGTTGATTTCTCCGGACCTGATTCCACCCTGCTGCTCGACCGCGGGGGCGAACTGCTGCGAGCGCTGGAGCTTCTCGCGTTGGAGATGCTCCGGCTGCCGTCGGGGGAGCACGAAAAAATCAGCTTCGATTGCCAGAATCACCGGGCGCAGCGCATTCATGAGCTACGGATGGCGGCCGGCGTCGCGGCTGAAAAAGTTCGCAAGACCGGAACGCCCTACCAGTTCAGCCCGATGTCGTCGCGGGAGCGGCGGATTGTTCACCTGGCGCTGCGCGAGGAAGCTGACCTGATTACGCAGAGCGAAGGCGAAGGGATGCGTCGGTGCCTGGTGGTTTATCCCAAAGACCACAAAGGGGCGGCAAAGCCGGCGACGCGAACGCTGCCGTAAGACTCCGAATTGATTCGCAGCAAAGGCCGTGTAGCTCGGTTCGGTTCGCGGGGCTCGCGTCGCGGCAGGCTCGCTTCGCTTCGCCGGACCGCCCAAGGGGCTGTTCCTACCTGGTTTTGGCCCACTTCGAGGGTTCATTTACCGCTTGAGACTACGCCCTTGTTCCACCTCGTACCTTGCCTGATTCGTAACTGGTCAGGTTCATTCGGGGGCATGAAGAAAGGGCGGCATTCTCAGCCGCCCTCTTCCACTCGATGAGATTCCTGACTGGCTATTTGCCTGCGCTTGCGGCTGCTGCTTTGGCTGCGGGCATCATGCCTGCGATATTCATACTTTCAATGCGGTTCAGGATGTTCTCAATGCTGGCGCCCGTGTCCACGCAGCCGTCGACATAGGGGTGACGCGTTCCGTCCGCGTGAAGAACGAGCACGCTGATTTCAGCGTTGGCCTTCTTCGCCATGTAAGGCAGATGATGACGGTCGTTGCGGGTCATGCTTGCGCCCAGAACGAGCAGGTCAAAGGTGGACTTCTTCAGGGCCTCATCCACCGCCTTGCGCCCGACGGCCTTCTGAACCGTGTGCCCGACCTTTTCCATGGCCGCAGCCTGCTGCGCTAATATTTCGTCTTCCCCTTCGCCGTAAAGAATTCTCAGTTTTGATTTCGCCATTGACTCCCGTCCTCGCTTGGCACCCGACGCACCGGTACCTGCCAGTCACGGTAGCAACGGGGCGAGGCAGGGGAAACGTCACCGAAGACGCATGACCGAAGGAGACTGTCCGGGACTGGTTTTGTGTATAACTCCTTAAAATTCTTCCCCTCGTAGCCTCTGGGGCGCTACACTTCTGCGCGGAGGCTTTCCATACCCATGTCGGCCACATCTGTCTGGAGAGCAGTACTCATATCGTTATTGTTAAGTCCCTGGATGGCGGCGCAGTCCGGGCCTGCCACTTCCACCACAACGTGCAATCTGGATGACGGGCGGCAAGTGTACGTGCGGTACATCCCGGTGGCGAGTAATAAAGAGAGGATTCAGAACGGCAAGCCACTGGTCCCGGGGGGCACAGCGATGACGCTGTTCACCGAGGCGCAACTTACGCTAGGAAGCGGGATGATTCCCATTGGGGCATTCACACTGTATCCGATCCCGGCGCGCGGGAACTGGAGCCTGGCGGTGAACAAGAACGTGACGGCTGGCGCCGCGTACGATGAGAAGCAGGACGTGGCGAAGGCGCCAATGGAAACGGTGCAAATCGACCAGGCTTCCGACGCGCTGGAAGTTGCCTTCGCACACGTGGGGACGCGATGTACTCTGCGCATCTACATTGGCAAGACCGCAAGCTTCGCCGAGTTCACGGCGAAATAAAGCTTTCTTTCGCCACTTGAATGAGTTGACAGGGTTCAGGCGAAGTTCGGCCCCTCCGTTCAATTCTTCAGAAACGTCTTCTGCACGGCGGATGTTTTCTGCGACAATGCCCGCATGCGATTGCTGTATCTGCTCCTGCTCGCCACTACGGCCGTGGCCCAAGGGCCGCGTGTCCAAATTTCAAACACCACTGAAAACCTGCGCGGCGTGAGCGCTGTTTCGCGGCAGGTGGCGTGGGCCAGCGGCACTCACGGGACCTATTTACGCACTGTCGATGGAGGCCGCACATGGACTCCGGGGCAAGTTCCGGATGCGGAGGGGCTCGATTTTCGTGGTGTGGTGGGCTTATCCGCCGACGAAGCGTTTCTGATGTCGTCGGGTCTCGGCGAGCAGTCACGCATTTATCACACGGAGGATGGGGGCAAGCGCTGGCAGCTGCAATTCACCAACAAGGTTGCGAAAGGATTTTTTGATGCGATTGCTTTCTGGGATGCGAAGCACGGAATAGTGTTGGGAGATCCGATCGCGGATGAATCCGGCAAACTCAAATTCGAGGTATTGGAAACGGAAGATGGCCAGAACTGGCGTCAGC
>QHVR01000001.1:317-4090 GCA_003223595.1 Acidobacteriota bacterium | reverse complement strand
TTGATGAGCAACCAATAGAGACCCACGTTTTTCACGGTCTCGCGAAACTGGTCAAAGTCGACTGGCTTCTGGATATAGCTGTTTGCCCCCAGTCCGTACCCCTTCACGAGGTCCCGTTCTTCTTTTGAGGACGTGAGGATCACGACCGGAATGCACTGGGTTCGTGGGTCCGCCTTAAGCCGGCGCAGTACTTCCATGCCGTCAACCTTCGGCAGTTTGAGGTCCAGGAGAATCAGTCTCGGAGGATGCTCAAACGAGCGGTCGGCGTGAGGCCCGTTGCAGAACAGGAAATCCAAAGCCTCTTCTCCATCGCGAGCTACCTGAATGTGATTGGCAAGATTCTCCTTGCGCAAAGCGTGCAATGTAAGCTCAACATCATCGCGATTGTCTTCCACTAGCAGAATTTCGATTTGTCGATCGGGCATGAACTAGCTCCTTGAACCACAAGCTCTGAACCTTCCTCGGAGATTCGAGAATCTCCGAGGGTGAAATAAAAAGTTGCTCCCTTATCCAGTTCTGCTTCGGCCCAGATGCGGCCACCATGCTTCTGGATGATGCGCTGAACGGTTGCCAGCCCCACGCCAGTTCCTTCGAAGTCTTCCGCGCGGTGCAGCCTCTGAAACACTCCGAACAGCTTGTCAGCGTACTTCATGCTGAAGCCCACCCCGTTGTCGCGAAGGTAAACCACTGCTTTGCCCTCTCGCTGCTCTTGTCCGATCGCAATCACGGCGTGACTTCGCGGGCGGGTGAACTTGAGAGCATTGGAAAGCAGGTTTTGCCATACCTGATACATCAGCGCTGTGTCGCACTCCACGTAAGGCAGATCGCCGATCTTCCATTCCACCTCGCGATCGCCGATGTCGGGATTCAGACTCTGGATCACGTCATCCACAATCGAGCGCAGTCCCGCCACCTGCAACGAGAGTTCCTTGCGCCCCACGCGGCCCAGGTTCAGCAGATCGTCCACCAACTGTCCCATCCGGCGCGTGCCTTCCTGGATTCGCTGCACATGGTGCTTGCCTTCGGGAGGCAGGCTCCCGGAAAATTCTTCGCTCAGGATTTTGGAGAACCCGCTGATGTGCCGCAAGGGCGCGCGCAGGTCATGGGACACCGAGTAGGTGAAGGCTTCCAGTTCCTTCACCGTGTTCTGCAGATCACTATTGGCGCGGTTGACCTGCTCGGTCGAACGGGCCAGTTTGATGCTGCTATAGCTCAATTGTGAAATCATTTTCGCCAGTTTGGCCAGGAACGTCATCGTGGTATTGACCTGCTCGCGGGTAAGCCGTGGAACCTCTTCGAGCGCAGCCATATATCTCTGTTCATCAAAACCATACGTCCGGGCTTGAGCGCGAAAGACTTCGTGATCGATCGGTTCGTCCGCAAAGAAGAATTGCCCGCAGAACAGGTTGCCCAGGTGCTTGCCCCCGACTACGATCGGCGAGGCCACATCCAAGATGTGGTTCTTGCACTGGTAGATCTTGAACGCTCCTTCGGCGATTCCGGTGGAGAGTCCGCGGTCGCTCTCGACGCAAAACTTGCACGAATCCGGGTGCGCCCGGTGAAACTCGCGACAGATATTCTGCCAGCCAACGACGGCGACGATTTTCCCCTGCAGGTCGATCAGCGCGGTCGTGACATGGACGACCGAGTGGAAATCGTCAAGCAATGACTGGATGGCCGAAACATCGAGAATGTCTGCCAATTCCAGATTGCCCAAGTCCCCCTCGGGCAAGAGAATGCTATCCAGTTTTCTGCGCACGCGCTGCTCACTCTCCCGTAGCTCGGCGGTGCGCTGCTCAACCCGGCTTTCCAGGCTGCGATTGAGCGCCATGATTTCCGCTTCCGCCCGTTTCAGGTCATCAATGTCGGTGCAGGTGCCAAACCATTTCACGTTGCCGGCAGGATCGCTGAGCCGCACCCCACGCATAAGGAACCAGCGATATGTTCCATCGGCGGCGCGTAATCGGCTCTCAACTCGGTAAGTTTCCCCGGTCACAATGGCGCGAGCCCAGGCGTCCGAGGCCATCTGCTTGTCGTCGGGATGGAAGGGAGTATTCCACCCCTTGCCATAACTCTCTTCCAGAGTCATGCCCGTGTATTCGACCCAGCGATGGTTGAAATAGACGTTCAAACCGTCAGGGGTGCACATCCAGACAAGCTGCGGGACGAAGTTCGATAGGGCCCGGAATTTGGTTTCGCTCTCTACCAGGGCTTGCTCGGCGCGCTTGCGATCCGTAATGTCCGTGTTCACGCCAATCATGCGACATGGTTTGCCCTGATCGTCGCGCAGGATTTTTGCTCGCGCCGTGATCCATCGTATCTCGCCATCATTCCGTCGCTGAATTCTCCACTCGCCTGCGAATTCCCCGCTTTTCAAGGAATTCTCGATATTTTTTCTTGCGGCCGGCAGGTCCTCCGGCATCACCAGTGCTTCCCAGTCTTCGTACTTTCCGCCGAATTCTCCGGGCGCGAGACCGTGGACCTCTTCCGCTTCCGGGGTCCAGATATTCATGTTGTTCTGGATATCCCAGTCGAACGTGCCGGAGTGGCCCGCCTTCAGCGCTAGCGCCAGTCGCTCCCTGCTCAGCCGGAGTTCCTGTTCGGTCCGCTTCAGTTCGGTGACATCGCGGGCCGCCGCAAGCACTCCTTCCACTTCGCCGCTGGCCCCCTTGAACACCGTTGCGTTGTATAAGACATCCAGCACCGCTCCCGAAGCGCTGCGGATCGCTAACGGATAGTCCCGCACAAATCCCTGCTCGAAGACCCGTTCGTAGCCGTCCCGCGCCTTCTGCGGCTCGGTGAAATAATCACAAAAATCGCTGCCGATGAGACCTGCCCGTGACATCCCGGTCGCCTTCTCGGTCGCTTCGTTCACATCTGTGATCTTCCCCTCTTTGCTGATGGTGACCAGAGGATCGAGGCTGGCCTCCAGCAGGCTACGCGCATACAGCGCGGATTGCCGCAGCTTCTTCGCCGAGAGATCGCTCTGCGCGCGCGCTCTCAGCGCCATCATCGCGTAAGACAGGTTGACAGACAATTGCTCTAGGAGTTGTTGCTCGCGGCTGTCGAAGGCCTCGACTTCAGCGGAGTAGATGGTAAGCGCTCCTAGAGTGTGGCCTTCGCTCCGCAATGGCAACGCGATCGAACTCCGGAAGCCGCATCGCGCCGCCTCCTTTCGCCACGGCTCCAGTACCGATTCCTGGGCAAAATCCCGGGAAACAACCGCCCTTCCCGTGCGCACGGCGACGCCGGTAGGTCCGCGGCCGCGCTCCACGTCTGCCCAGCTGATGTTCGCTGTTAGCAGATAGCCGGCTTCCATCCCGGAGTGGGCCACCGGCCGCACGCTCTCGTTCGGGTCGTGCCCCGCATACCCCACCCACGCCATCCGGTATCCACCGGGCTCGATGACCGCATCGCAAACCTGCTGCAACATGCCAAGTTCGTCGCTCGCCCGCATCATGCTCTCGGTGCATGCGCTCACTGCCTGCAGGGTCTGATTCATCTTTCTGAGTTTCTGTTCCGCTTGCCTGCGATCGGTAATATCCCGGGTAATGGTGGACGCACCCGCAATGTTCCCATCCTCATCCCGCAACGGAATGACAGTAATCGATACCGAGATGCGCTTGCCATCTTTTCGTGTACGCTCGGTCTCGTACTGATGAATCGTTTCTCCCCTTCGCGAGCGCTGCAGGAAGACCTGGAATTCCTCCAATCGGTCTGCAGGGATGACGCGAGTTATGGACTGGCCTACCATCTCTTCCGCGCTGTACCCG
>QHVR01000001.1:0-312 GCA_003223595.1 Acidobacteriota bacterium | reverse complement strand
ATCCCATCCAGCGTCTTGCCGACAATCGCATCGCTCGCGCAGGTGACAATCGCCGTCAGCCGCTGCGCTCTTTCTTCCACCTGCCGCTGTTCCGCATCCGCGCGCCGCATCACGAGCGCCGTCCACAGTGTCAGGCCGGCCAGAAGGGTTACCGCCGCAACCGTGATGATTGCCAATCCCATCCACTCGGAGTAGAACCCGACTTGCTGCCCCCTCCATCGCAGCCACGCAATCGCGATCGGAACCATGATCGTGCCCGGCAGCAGACGCCGGCATAACTGCCCTCCCATACTAGTGCTCACCAATAGTGCG
>QHVR01000317.1 GCA_003223595.1 Acidobacteriota bacterium | reverse complement strand
CCTTTCACGATTCCGACCCCGGGAAGCCCAGCAAATAAGACGCTAAGCTTTGCGGTTTATGAGCCAATGTCTTACTTTCCCGGATATGACATTCACAACAAGCTTCCCTATGCTGAGCATTTCAACCTGTCCATGCAACGTGAGCTGAGCAAATCAACCGTGCTGACACTGGCGTACGTCGGTACTGAGGGGCATAGGCTCATTTCCCAGCAGGAAGTCAACCCCGGCGATGCGGCACTCTGTATGTCTCTCGCAGCGCAAGGGGCCGGTTGCGGTCCCAATGGGGAGCAGAACACCTACACTGTGGGTGCTCAGACCATCTACGGCACCAGAGATAAGTTACTTAACCCAAACGTTTGCGCTAGCCCTAACGGCCCTACCTTGTGTTACGGCTATGGCAACACGCTCACGACGCTTTCGGCGAACTCCGTCTACCACGCTGGAGAGGTCACTGTGGAACGAAGGGCCGGAGACCTCACGTTACTGGCAGCCTACACATTAGCCAAGGGTCTGGATAATTCATCCGGGTTCAACGATCTGATCAATTTCACAAACCCAAGGCTGAGCCGGGGGCTATCGTCGACTGACGTTCATCACAATTTTGTCGTCAGCTACATTTGGGCCCTTCCCTTTGATAAGGCCTTCCGCGGCTTGCCACGGAGACTGACGCAAGGCTGGCAGCTTCAGGGCATTACTCGGCTTTCCACTGGATTTCCGATCCAGATGAACCAAGGAAATCCAGTATCCGGGCCCCTGTGTGCACAGTCAGACCCGACGACGGGGGACCCACTGTGCGTGGGAGATGCCTCAATGGTCGGCAGCCCGTCCACCGATATGCCGAATCTCGTCGGTCCAGTTCACAAATACAATCCCCGTTCAACTCCCGGTACGTACACATATTTCAGCCAGAGCGCGTTCACGGCGACCGCCTGCGCTCTAACATACCCCGTTGGGCAGCCGAATGGGGTGTTGACTGGGACTGATTGCGGGAGTTTCGGTACGGCGAACCGCCGATTCTTCCATGGCCCGGGTTTCAACAACACAGATTTAGGGATCCAAAAGGTAATCCCGATCACGGAAGCGAAGTCTTTCGAGATTCGGGGTGAGTTCTTCAACATATTCAACCACGCGCAATTCAATAACCCGAGCGGTGACATTAGCAGTGACACCTTCGGAAACGTCACCAGCGCCCGCCCCATGCGCATCGGGCAGCTCAGCGCGAAGTTCATCTGGTAGGAGAAAATGCCTGGGCACTTCGAATATCAACAACCGAGAGAGCGGGGCTGCATCCCGCTCTCTTTTTCTATTTCAGCTAAAGTGTATGCATGCGGGGCAGCGCGCCAAGTCTCAGAATTAAGGTGATAGTCCGTGGCCTAGCCACGCCTTCACTCTCGGCTCTTTCCCTTCTGCTACTGCTGTCCTCTTCCACAACGGCCCAAACTGCGGCCGACTATCGCAAACGCGCGACCCAACTGGCACAATCCAAATCTTGGGATGACGCAATCGCTACTTACCGTAAAGGTCTGAGCCTGGATCCCAAGGACGCCCTCACTCACTACGATCTTGCGTTGGCGCTGAAATATAAAGGAGAGAACAGGGAAGCCCTGAAGGAGTTCGAGGCGGCCGTGGAACTCCGGCCAAAATGGGCCGAGGCGCACTACGGCCTGGGCGCCATTTGGTACGAACTGCAGAATCAGGCGGCAGCTCTCGACGAACTGCATACGGCTGCGACCCTGGATGCCTCCAATGCAAGCGTGCATCGCCTGTTAGGCCGAATTCTTTCCCAGCAGCAGAATCTAGCCGACGCTGAGCGCGAATTGAGGCTGGCGCTGAACCTGAAACCCTCGCCAGAGATCCATCTGGAACTCGGCGTTGTGGAAGGACAGCGAGGCAAAATGGAGGAGGCCACCGCCCAGTTTCGTCAGGCGATACGATCGGATCCGAGTCTGGCCGCTGCTCACCACATGCTGGGAATCGCTTTACGCCGGCAGTCCGACCACAAGACTGCGCTCGCAGAGTTTCGAAAAGCTGTGGCGCTGAATCCGGACGATCCCGAGTCACAGTACGATCTGGGCCGCGAACTGAAAGCGGACGGCGACAACGCGGGCGCGATCGCCGCCTACCGCCGCGCCATCGAACTGAAACCGGACTTCGAGCAGGCGCACTATAACCTGGGACTTGCTTTGCGCAGCCAGGGCGACGCTTCCAGCGCGAAGAAGGAACTCGACGAGCTTTCGGGCCTGCACGAACTCCGTACCCGCCTGGCGCAATCGAAGCTCTTGATCGTGCAAGGTGTGGATGCATTGAAGCAGCAGAAACTCGATCAGGCTCTATCCTTGTTCCAGAAATCCGCAGACCTGACGCCCGACCTGCCCACCAGCCATTACTATCTGGGGCTCGCATGGGAACAGAAAAACGAACCTGCGCGCGCCCAAGCCGCTTATGAAAAAGCGCTTGAGCTGAAGCCAGATTACGCGCAGGCGCACGCCAGCTTTGGATTGTTTCTATGGAAGTCGGGCGATCAAACCCGCGGCTTGCAGGAACTGCAGCAGGCAGTCATGTCCGATCCCGATCTGGCGGAGGCGCATTACAATCTGGGAGTCGCCTTCGCTCAACTGCAGCGCTTTCCGGAAGCTGTGCGCGAGTTAACGGACGCAGTCAGCCTGGATCCTCACTCGGTCGACGCGCGCGTACAGCTGGGCTTGGCTCTCAGCCAGAACAACGATCTCGCCGCAGCTGCCAACACCTTCCGCGATCTGCTGCGCCGTGATCCCACCTTTGCCGAGGGCCACAATAACCTCGGGCTGGTACTGCTGCAGTCCGGAGACGTCCGCAAAGCACAGGCGGAGTTCGCCGAAGCCGCCCGTCTAAAACCGGCATACGCCGAAGCGCATTACAATCTTGCCCTCGCATTTCGCCAGCAAGGCAAGAAAGACCAGGCTCAGCAGGAATTCGAAAGAGCCTACCAACTCGCGCCGGAGTTGAAGAGCGTCCCGCTACCGTAACGCACAGAGAGAACGAGAGGCTCGCTTATGACACGACCCACCACGCAGGCGATTTCACCATTCTTCATCGTCAGCAATGTCGATCAAACCAGCGGTTTTTACCGCGACAAGCTTGGCTTTGAGATAAGGTTCCAGCAGCCGGATCGAAACCCTTTCTTCGCTATCATCGGCCGCGACGGAGCGCAGATATTCATCAAGTCCGATAAAGACGCCACCCCGCTGCCCAACCCAAAGCGCAATCCCTCCATGCGCTGGGATGCCTTCGTCTATGCGCCAGACCCGGATGCGCTCGCCACTGAATTCGCCGATCATGGGGCAGCGTTCAGCGTTTCGCTCCAGGATACCCACGATGGTCTTCGCGGTTTCGAGATTTGCGACCCCGACGGCTACGTCCTGTTCTTCGGTCGGCCAAAGTAAATGGCGGCGTAAAATTTCGGGGAAGACTTGGCTCTCTACTTCTTGGGCTCGAGTCCGTGTCCCACTCGGAACACGTGCCCATCGGGATGGCGCAGGTGCATCTCGCGAACATTCCACGGCATATCGGTAGGCGGAAATGTGATCTCCATTCCGGCGGCGACGCACTGCTTGTGCATCTCGTCGACGTTGTCCACCCAGACCGACATCCAGACGCCCTTGTCGCCCTGTTCATCTCCGTCCTGCTGAAACGTGGTGGTGTTCGCGCCGCGGCCGCGCCCTCCCTGCGCCCCCTGACAAAGAAAAATGCAGGTTTCTTTACCCGATCCCACCGCGCCGAAGGTTGGAGGCGTTCCCCAGTCCCACAATTTCTTCCATCCCCACTTCTCAAACCACGCGAACGTGCTGCCGATGTCCGACACGTTCAATATCGGAGTCACACCTTTGGCTTCCATAACCGAAGCAGAATAACACCGGGGAACTGAGGGATGTGGACTTTCTGTTCTGAATTCCATCCTCATCACGTAGAGTCCATTCAAAAATAAAGGAGGGGTTCTGGCCGCAAAGGTCCTGAACTAAATGTTGGGGGAATAAATCGGTCGGCAGAGGATTTGAACCTGTGGCTAGGCCATAGCCAATTTCTCCGGCGTAATTGGCAGCCGCCGGACGCGTTTTCCGCATGCTGCGAACACCGCATTGGCTACGGCCGGCGCTACTCCGGGCACGGCAGTCTCGCCGAATCCACCAGGAGAATCGGCACCCTGGTGGATATGAATCTCGATTGCCGGCGTGTTGTCCATGCGAATGACTTCGAAATCGGAGTAGCTCGTCTCTTGTGCCTGTCCGTTCTTGAAATGAATTTTGCCGCCCAACGTCGAGGAAAGTCCCCAGATGATTGCGCTTTCCGCCTGCCCTTCGATACCCAGTGGGTTCAGAGCCAAGCCACAATCGACAATGCATATGATCTTACGAACGCGAATGGCTGAGAGGTCCCGGCGAACCGCAACTTCGGCCACGTGCGCCGCGTAACAATCTTCGCTGTACACGTTGCAGGCAACTCCTCGGCCGAGGTGCCAGTCTTTTTCGGTCGGTAGCTTTGAACCCCAGGTCGATTTCGCCGCCGCGAGATGAAGTACATTCTGCAACCTGGCCCGGTTTACCTTCTGCACCTTCAGATCGAGTACATCTCCCGGCTCCAGGAATGCAAGCCGAAGTTCGATTGGATCGCGGCCAGCGGCGTGCGCTATCTCGTCAATAAACGATTCGCGCGCAAATACCGTGCCTGGATATTCGACCGAGCGCCATGGTCCCGTAGGCACCGGTGAGTTGAACGGGATAAAGTCCGCTGTTAAGTGGGTGAGATTATATGGGTTGTCGAAAACACCCCATGGGCTCCCGTCCTTAGCGTACCGGTCTAGTTCTTTAGCGTCTTGCTCGGACGGAATTCCAAACATCGAAAGATTTGATCCCACAGATTTCTGGATCCAGACAGTCGGGACGCCTTTGTCCGGCAATCGCGCACGTAAGACTTCGATATCGGGTGGTTGAAAGAATCCGTATTTCATGTCGTCTTCGCGCGTCCATAGGACCTGAACAGGCCGACCGACTGCCTTTGAAAGCTCAACTGCTTCGGGCACGTAATCGGCAAAAAGACGGCGGCCGAATCCCCCGCCCAGGAGCGTAATATTCACACGCACTTTGTCTTCAGAGATCCCCAGCAGCTTGGCCGTCTCCTGCTGCGCCACCTCGGGGCATTGTGTGGGAGCCCAGATTTCGCAGAACCCATCGCGCACGTCCGCGGTGCAGTTCATCGTCTCGAGCGTGGCGTGCGCCTGGAATGGATATTCATACGTCGCGTCAATGATGCGACTCGAGCTTGCAATTTCGACTTCCGCAGCGCCGGCGCGTCGGATCGGATAGCCTGGAAGCAGGGCCCCTCGTTGCATATCGGCCGAGAATCGATCGGAGTCGAACGCCGCACCCTCTCCCGCGCTCCAGCGAATTTGCAATGCGGCCCGGCCTTTGAGTGCCGCCCAAGAACCATCCGCGAGCACTGCAACTCCCGTCGCAATGCCGGTGGTCACCGGCAACACGTGCCTTACCCCCCGCGCCCGCATCGCCTGCTCGGAGTCAAAGGAAACGAGCTTCGCACCAAAACTCGGACGCCGCGCCAACACCGCGTAAAGCATTTCCGGCCGCTTTACGTCCATTCCATAAATGGCTCGCCCTGTAACAATCGCCTGACCGTCCAGCCTTCGAATGGGCTTGCCAATCAGCGAGAAATCCTTGGGGTCTCGCAAGGCTGGCGACTTTGGTACTGGGAGTTTCGCGGCAGCTATTACGATTTCACCGAACTGTATCGCTCGGCCCGACGGCCGATGAATCACTCCTCCGTTTTTTGTATCGCATGTGGAAGGTGGCACATTCCACCGCTCTGCCGCCGCAGCGATTAACATTTCACGAGCCGCTGCAGCCGCAACCCGCAATGTGTGCCAGGTGCCAACTGCGCTTCCGCTTCCGCTGGTTCGCAGACGAACGCCGGTAAACTTTCCGCCCGGGCTCGCTTGTTCAACGATAATTCGGTTCCAATCGGCACCGAGTTCATCCGCCAGCACCATCGGCAAAAGCGTCCGTACACCCTGGCCCATTTCCGATCTAGTGGCCCACAAGCGTACTTCATCGTTTACGCTGATCTCGATGAATGCGTTGGGCGAGAAGACCTTTGTTGCCTCATCAACGTTGGCAGCACAATCAAGGCGGAATCCAATCATCAGGCCGGTCGTGGCCCCAACCGTCTTCACCAGAAAAGATCGTCGCGTAACGCTCATGATCTGAGACTCGCCGCCGCCCGGTGAATGGCTTTACGAATTCTTTGATATGTACCGCATCGACATACGTGTCCGGAAAACGTTTCATCGATCTGGGCATCTGTCGGATCTGCCGTCTTGGTCAGCAAAGCTGCGGCTTCCATGATCATTCCTGTCTGGCAGTAACCGCATTGCGCGACGTCCTCTTCGATCCATGCTGTCTGGCATGGATGACTGCCGTCTAATGACAAACCCTCGATGGTTGTGAACGATAGGCCGTCTGCCTCGTGTATTGAAATCTGGCACGACCGCACGACACGGTTCTCTTGATGCACCGTGCATGCCCCGCATACACCCATTCCGCAGCCGTACTTTGTCCCGGTCAGCTGAAGTTCGTCACGGAGCACCCACAATAACGGAGTGTCGGCATCACACTGGACAGATCGTCTCGAGCCGTTCACTAATATGTTGAAGTTCGGCATGCCGTGCCTTTTTATTATGCGTCTAGAGTGGAGCTATCCATTTCATACCCCTTAAGCAGCCGTTCATCCCTTCTCGACCTGCAACAGCGGGATGGCTCCGTTCTGATCGGGCAGTAACCACGCTGAAAAAACGCGTACCCCAGAACAATCGGAAATCGGAATACGCCTTATAGCCCGGGGCATAAGCTCTATGATCTCTCTTCATTTGACGCAAACTGAAAAGGATGGTGAGCCAGCATGCTCCGCATTTTCGGCCCCTTATCGCAAATCTGCTGCGTTTGCGTAATGACAGCCTGAACGCCCCTGCTCCTAGCATGGGGACGTTCGCGGAGATTACTTAGGAGGTGTTCGTAAACTCGGGGAAAGGCTACCACGCCAGCATTCGAGACTGAACCTTCAATCACCGGTCCGCAAAAGTCCCATCGGGCTTTCGTCCTGCTGCAGCTGAAATGGAATGCAGACACGTACGGTGACACCTCCCTGCGGAGGGCACACCACTTCCAGACTCTGATTCTTCCCGTAGAGAGTTTCGAGCCGTTCTCGTGTGTTTCTCAGCCCTAAGCCGTTCGTTCGGCGCGTTTGGGTCTGTCTCATTCCTGGCCCGTTGTCCTTCACTTCCAGTTGAAGCTTGTCCTCGTTCAGCTTCACGGTAATTCGAATCTCTCCTGCTGCCGGCAACTTCGAAATCCCGTGTTTGACCGCATTGTCCACCAATGGTTGCAAAAGCAAGTGAGGAACCTGCGCATCCAAGGCTTCGGGAGCAATTTCTAAAATTATGTTCATCCGCTCTTCGAATCGGACTTTCTCGATTTCAAGGTAACAGTTAACGCACTCGAGTTCGCGGCTGAGACTGGTAATTTGCGTCTCCGCAGTCTCCAGGCTAATGCGTAGCAGGTCGCTGAGACCGCTCATCATTCGGTCGGCAGCGCCCACATCGGTGAACATAAGGGCAGAAATTGAATGCATAGTGTTAAAGAGGAAGTGTGGCTGCAGTTGGCTCTTCAACGCTTGCAGTCGGACTTTCGCCAATTGTGCTTCGAGTTGTGTCGCACGAAGTTCTCTCTCCCGATACCTGCGGTAATACAAAAGCGCATGTGCGATGAGCACAATCGTAATGTAGGCGCCGGTTACGTCGTCCACGACACTAGCGAGAAACATGCTTTTGAGAACGCCCCATGGAGCCCTGAAGGCATGGACATGGGAATCCCAAATAGCCGAAGTCCACTCGCGATATTTCGGATCCCAGTAACCATAAGGAGTCACACCTCTCAAAGAGATATGCGCAAGGGTAAAGACGAGTCCAGCTGCCAGATGGAGCAGCGATCGCTTTTTCCAATTGCCACGTTGAAGCGGGAACCGAAGTGCAAACGTGAAAACGAAAGGGGTGAGCGGAGCATAAGCGAGGATCTGGCTAAATTCCATGCCCGCAACCACCGCCAAGCTTGTGCCGCTGCCGACCCGACGATACAGTTGGTAAATAGTGGCGACGGCAGCTAGAGAGACCAACGTCCAAGCTCCGAAACTGACAGCCCAGATCAGGCCCGAATGATTTCTGATTTGGACTTCCTCCCGATTCGTTGCTGTTTTTTGGCGCTCGGCAGAAATTCGCCGTCGGGGACGCCGAACCAGTTCGCCCGCACAATTCGGACAGACGTTCTGCGTCCGGGCCGCGCAGTCCGCGCAGAACGTGCAGTCATGAAAACAACTGAATGCCTCGCCATCATCTGGTAAGGCCCTCGTGCATCCTTCACACTCGGTCTTCATGTTCGCTGCGCCTCGTGCACAAGGAACCATAATGTCACTGATCTGTTTCTAGATGACAGGAATTTGTTCCCCGGGTGTTGTAGATACTATTCCAAGAAGTCTCTCGTTCTTGCCGTCCGCGATGCTGCAAAATGCGGCGCTAAACACAAACAGCAAACTTCGCGGAACTAACACGTTGAACCCGTGCTCCGCAGGCCCCGCGCCTGGTTCCTAATACTCAAGAGTTCACGGGAAGTCGTATTGGCGACCTAGGGTTCGAGGAGTATATCGAAACACAAAACAGTAGACGTATGTTGCCGCGATAACGAGTCCTCACATCGCCCGTCTATAAGCTGTGTTAACCGCATTGTTGAATCGTTGGTCCGCCATGAGTCTGAATGCCCACGCTACTTCACCTCTGGAAAAAACCGGGAAAGTCATCCGCACCATCATTGCCGACGACGAGCGGCTTGCTCGTGAAAAGCTCCGCAATTTGTTAGCCTCAGAGACAGATGTCAAACTCGTAGCCGAGTGCAGCAACGGCAAGCAAGCCATATCCGCCATCCGATTGCACCGGGCGGATCTTCTGCTGCTCGATATACAAATGCCGGACATGGACGGATTTGAGGTATTGAACGAGCTCTCGGCGGAGGAGATGCCCGCAGTGATCTTCACCTCGGCGTACGATCAATACGCCATTCGCGCATTTGAAGTGCGCGCGCTCGACTATTTATTGAAACCGTTCGACCATGAACGGCTGCATCACGCCATCGAGAGAGCGCGACGGGAGTTGGGCAAGTCGCAGGACCGCGAGATCACGCATCGTATTCTGGACTTACTCTCCCAAGTGAAGTCCGAAATCAAGTCGGGACCTTCCCCTGAAGGCCGGTTAGTCATTAGAGCCAAAGGGCGAGTCGTATTTTTGACCCTGGGCGAAATCGATTGGATCGAAGCATCTGCCAATTATGTGCGCCTCAACGTAGGAAAAGAGTCCCATCTTTTCCGGGAAACTATCGGTCGGATTTCGGAACGCCTTAATCCCGACCATTTCGTTCGCATTCACCGTTCCACGATTGTCAATCTCCGGAAGATCAAAGAGCTGATTCCGGTGAATAGCGGCGAATACATCGTAGTCTTGGAGAATGGTAAGGAGCTTTCATGCAGCAGGGGGTACCGAGCCGCGCTGGAAGGCATGATCGAAAAGCGTTCTTGATTCCCACTATGGACAGCTCGTCCAGGGTCGCGGAAAGTCTTTAGAGACCCGGTTCTTGTTGTTATCGTTTCTGTGGTTCAACAGATGGTGCGCTTGAGTTCTGTTGCTTTTTGGGGGAGTCCACCCCTTCTGCGGCTCTTTCTGTCGCCCACTCCCATGCCCGTTTTCCTCTTTCGTTCATCACGATACGAGCCTCCCCGTACGTCGCTAGCCGATTGAGCACGGTATTTACGGAAGCCAAGGGGTCTTTATGATGGGCTAGAAGTGTGGGATTCCGACGCTGGATCTCTTCACACACCTCCTGGCACACCATCGGCCGCGTGGATTCCATCAGCACTACTCGGCAGGTTCTAGTGAATCCCCGTGATCGAGTACTTGACCTCTGCTCCACCACCTGCAATACCCTCTCGCCCACCACTTCATTCCCAAAAAGCTTGGCTAATCCGATAATTGTTTGCTTGATGGTGCCAATCCGCCTCAGAATGGCGGCTCTCTGCACCATAAGCGCCTGGAATTCGCCGTACATCTCCTCAAGGATCTTATTAACATGGGCTCCGGCGGGCGGTTGCGCTGACTGGGTTGACATGTGACTTCTCCCTATGGTCCGAGACAACGAGCGCAACGCAACTGAACCAGGTCCAACAACGCGTCAGGCGCTTGGTAACAACCGCTGTCTTGTAACAATTGTCCATTATTTCGGCGCGAAGGGAAGACGCTTGGGATGGGTGCACTCCTGCTGGTCTTGGGTTGACGCCTGCATGTGATCGCCTGCAGGTGTTCATAGCGACGTGTGCCTTGAGACGCAGTGGTTCGAGTCGTGCTGTTCTTGGTGAATACGTGTCCGCAGAAGGGCAGCGCTCAAGAAATCATTCTGGATGGACCGTTATGTTTCGGTTGGCGTCGATCTGGCTTTTTAAGAAAATGCAATTCGATGATCGCAACGCCACGCGATCCCAACCGATCAATAGTTCCCGAGCACGGCCTACGCCGGTTTCGCAAAGCATCTCAAAATCTCCACACTTTCATAATGCGCGGGAGCCGACATACGCATTCACATAGTGCCGCCCCGAAAACACTAACCATTGTCTATTTGATCGTCACAGAAATTGCCCACCTCGTACGATGTTTCGTTGGAGCCGTACTCAAAATCTGTGAATTCGTACCATCCCTCTATTCCGCACGTCCGTCGGCATTCTGCTTGCCCAACTAAACGTCAGTTTCGTTCCTACTGGCGGGAGCTCTGTTATTCAACTCAGTTTCGCCAAGTAGCTTTCCTCTATCAGTTGTGGGGTGTTCCAGATGTAAGAAGTGCCAGCAAGCTTTTGCAGACGATCCACCAGGAGGGTTTTCGACATGCGCGTTCGCAACCAGAGGTTGTCGCTTGTTGTGACTTTGTTTCTTTCCGCTGCTGCCGTGCTGTATCTGGGTAGCGCCTTGCCCCTCTGCGCACAGTCCTCAAATACCGGCACAGTTACTGGAGTCGTCACCGACGCGAGCGGCGCCGTTGTCAATGGCGCCACGGTCACTCTTAAGGACACCTCCACTAATACTTCGCGCACTAACAATACCAACGATGCGGGCCGGTACATTTTTGTCGACGTCACGCCCGGTGTTTACGATCTCACTGTTGCTAAACAAGGCTTTTCCATGGTCAAGACGCAGACCAC
>QHVR01000645.1 GCA_003223595.1 Acidobacteriota bacterium | reverse complement strand
AAGCTTGGCCATCCTGTGCCCGGCCGGTTTCACTTTGGCGCAAGCTGCCGGCAGCGCTCAGCGCAGGGCGATCAAGGCGAGAGCGAAAAAGGCCGAGCTTCCTCCGCTGCCCTCTGGTCCGACCGGCCCCGTGCAGCCCATGCCTCTGGATGCAATCGCCTCCGTGCCCCCTCAGGTGACCTACGAAAACAATCAGCTGACGATTGTCGCCTCGAATTCCACGCTGGCCGACGTTCTGCGGGCCGTGCGCAAAACTACCGGAGCCGACATCGACGTTCCGGCTGCTCCCGAGCGGGTTGTAACCCACCTTGGGCCGGGGCCCGCCCGCGATGTGCTGGCGGACTTGCTCAACGGATCGCGCTTCAACTATGTCCTGCTCGGCGCTGCAGGCAACGACACTGCCCTGACCCGCGTTGTTCTGGTGGCAAAAACTGAAGGCGCAACATCTCCCAGTCAACCTGTACCGCCGGCGCAGCAGCCGGGGATGGGCATGGCTCAGGCAGGCCCGGGTGTGCAGCCTCCGCCAGGCGTCGTGCCGCCCGATGTCAATGACCCGGCCATGGCGGACGAAAATAGCGAGAACAACAACGTAGTGGATGAAAATGGTGTCGACCAGCAACCCCCGCCGGAAGCCGCCGAGCAGCCCAATCCAGATCAGTCCAATCCGGATCAGCCGCAGGTAAAAACGCCGCAGCAGATGTTGCAGGAGATGCAACAGCGGCAAATGCAAATGCAGATGCAGCAACAGCCAGGGCAGCCGCCCCAAGGCTCAGGCATGCCGCCGCATCCCCCGCAGGAACAGTAGCCGGGAATCTTGGCGAAATAGAATTTGACGGAATCTTACGGCTGCGAACCGCGGGATACTTCTGCCGCAACTCGCGACTCGCTCGCGGCAATGCTCTTCTGCAATAGTTTCCAGTCCCGCGCAACTTCAGTTTCTGAGATCCCGTGCGAAGCCCGTCGGCTTAATTCCGCCTGCAAACGAGCCTCAAGCAACTGTCGCACTAATTCAGGCGGAGCATCGCTCTGCAGTACGTTTCCTGGCGCCAGGCCGACCTCCACCGGATTTTCGTCCGCTCTCATCTGCAGCACCGGGTGGCCGTTCTCATCCATGGAGATCCTGGATTTCGCCTGCAGCTTTCCCCAAGACCTCTCCACGTTCCCGTGCGATTTATCCGGATACGCTCCGGCGAGATAATGCTTCAACTGTTGCCGGTAGGCGCGCAGATCTTCCCGGTCCAGCGGCGCCTCGGGATCACTACCAACAACGAACACTTTTGCCCCGCGACCCGGATCAAAGCGTCCTGTGCCGGTACCCACGTACACCGCCGCCACACAGCCCGCAAATACAGGATTCACCACCACGCTGGGCACGATGTACTTTTTGGCCTTAACAAACGACTCCATGACTCCGTGCACTGCCGTACTCCGCGGCATCGTACCTGGCACCTGCGCAATCACGATTCTGGAGAATTGCAATTGGGGATGCCGAGCCGCGTACTTCGTCATCATCTTTGCCAGTTGCTTCGGGCTGGTCATCCCCAGATCCGCCACGATGCTGCGGTGAAACGATTTGGGAAAATAAAAGTTGAGGATGCCTTTCGCAAAATCAGCGCAATTCCTGTAGCTCAAATGGAAATGAGACTCGTTAGGCGAAGAGTTCAGCTTTTGAATGAGCGCCGCATCCTGCTCGGGCGTGGTTTCGATTTCGAAACCGTAAATCGTACGGTCGTACGAAGAGCCTACAAGTTCGTACCAGTTTCCCTTCGGGATCTCGCCATTCTTCCCGTCTGGCGTGATGGATGCCAGATACTTCCGGCGATACTGGTCGCGCAAAAAAAGCGTCGTCTTCGCGTCCGCGAACAAGGGCACTTCCTGCGCCCGCTCCACCGCATATAGGTAAGGAATCAGCGGAATCGCTACCCAGTCGTATCCGCCGACCCCGTCATAGCGACTGAGCACGATCCCGGTTTCGCCGGGAGCACAAGCACGCAGCTTGACCGGAGTCTCCGCGCATACGCCGGAAAGATAAACCGCAGCGTGACCCGTCGCGGTAAAGAAACCAAGCTTGCCGTACGGCTCTTCCAGGAAGAGCGTGGCCGAAGCATGAGCAAAAGCGGAGGAAAGCCCCAACGCGATGACTGCCGTTCCCAACGCGCGCCGCATGAAAAGGATGTGGCGTGTAAACATGGCCCTCACTTCTGGATGTAAACTCCTTTATCACGAACCCGTTACGAAGAGATTAGTTGCTGGTCACCAGAAATACTAATTACCAAAGTGTGAGTGAGTTAGCTCTTCTCAGCGACGAATACCGGCGAAGCATCTGCATCAGTCCCCACTTTCCGCCGTCAACTTCCTGATCGCCCAAGCCGCACTTTCGGCCACAGATTGCTCCGAATCGCGGCTCATCTTCTCCAACTCGGCGACAAATTCCCGGCGGCGGCTATTCCCCATCGCAATCGCCACGTTGCGGCGCAATCCCGCAGGCTTCGCGCGACGAATCGGCGAGCCTCGAAACTTCTCGCGAAACTCCTCTGCCGACATCTCCGCCAGCCAATCCAGCGCCGGATTCACCAATCCCTCTCGAGCCGCGAACTCAGGCGCCTCTGAATGCGGCGCTTTCCGGTTCCATGGACACACATCCTGGCAAATGTCGCACCCGAAAACTTGCTGCCCCATTCCCGCCCGCAATTGCTCGGGAATCGACCCGCGCTTCTCTATAGTTAGATAGGAAATGCACCGGTT
>QHVR01000644.1 GCA_003223595.1 Acidobacteriota bacterium | reverse complement strand
CAACATTGGCGAAGAACTTACCCGCGCGATTCTGGAGGCCAGGCAAAAAGATGAGGCCGATATCTATGATCAACGCCTGCGCGTTGACCTGTTGAAGCGGAAGCTAAGTGACCTCGACAGTCCGGAAGCAAAGCAGCTCATAGCAATAGCCGATATGTTGGTGAAGAAAAGCGTCTGGATCGTGGGCGGCGACGGCTGGGCGTACGACATCGGCTACGGCGGCCTCGATCACGTCATGGCCAGCGGACGCAACGTCAACATCCTGGTGCTCGATACCGAGGTTTATTCCAACACGGGCGGGCAGGCTTCCAAGTCCACGCCTCGCGCCGCCGTTGCAAAGTTCGCCGCAGGCGGCAAGCCCGGACCAAAGAAGGATCTCGGCATGATGGCGATGACGTATGGCAACGTCTACGTCGCCAGCGTTGCCATGGGCGCCAAAGATGAACACACGCTCAAGGCCTTTCTTGAAGCCGAAGCGTATGACGGGCCGAGCATCATCATCGCGTACTCGCACTGCATCGCTCACGGCATCGACATGACCACCGCCATGAGCGATCAGAAGGTAGCCGTAGAAGCCGGTCAGTGGCTGCTCTATCGTTACCACCCGGAGCGCACGACTGCCGGCGAAAATCCGCTCACGCTCGATTCCCGCGCGCCCACGCGCAAGGTGCAAGACTTCCTTCTGCAGCAGACGCGTTTCAAGATGCTCACCAAGAGCAAGCCGGAAGACGCAGACCGCCTGTGGAAGCTGGCGCAACAAGACGTCGAAGCCCGCTACCGGATGTACGAGTACATGGCCAGTCGCAAGATGCAAGCTGCGGCTCCGGCCAAGGAAGAAGAATCCACCGAGAAACCCGCTCCGGCTGCCCAGAAGCCGGTGCCCACCGCAGCGCGCTAGCAGCGCGAGGAGGAATTCATGATCGATCTCAGCACCAGTTACCTCGGGCTGAACCTGGCTACACCGCTGGTCGCCTCGGCGTCTCCGCTGTCGCGCGATCTGGATGGAGTTCGCCGGTTGGAGGATGCCGGCGCTTCCGCCGTCGTGCTCTACTCTTTGTTTGAAGAGCAACTCCGGCAGGAAGAGGTGGACCTCGATTACCACCTTCGTGCGGGTACCGAAAGCTTCGCGGAATCCATCACCTTCTTTCCCCAGGCCAGCGAGTTCCACACCGGCCCGGAGGGATATCTCAAGCACATCCGCAAGTGCAAAGCAGCAGTGAAGATTCCGATCATAGCCAGCCTGAATGGGTCCACGCTCGGAGGCTGGACGAAATTCGCGGCTGAGATCGAGAAGGCTGGGGCTGATGCTATCGAGTGCAACATCTATTCCATCGCTACCGATCCCGCGCTGAGCGGCGCAGATATTGAAAAGATGTATCTGGAGATTGTGCAGGCGGTGAAGGCGACGGTCACGATTCCAGTGGCGGTGAAACTGAGCCCCTTCTTCAGCAATCTTGCGAACATGGCGCAGCGTTTAGATCAGGCGGGCGCAGATGCTCTGGTGCTGTTCAACCGCTTCTACCAGCCGGACATTAATCTCGAAGAGCTTGAGATCCAGCCGAACGTGCTGCTAAGCACGCCGCAATCGCTGCGGCTGCCGCTGACCTGGATCGGAATCCTGTTCGGCCGCGTAAAAGCGAACCTCGCCGCAACCGGCGGCGTTCATAATGCGGAAGATGTGGTGAAGCTGCTGATGGTGGGCGCGGATGTGACCATGCTCTGTTCTTCATTGATGAGGCATGGCATCAACCACGTTCGACACGTCCAGCGCGAACTGCGCGAGTGGATGGAAGAGCACGAATACGAATCCGTCCGGCAGATGCAGGGCAGCATGAGCCAGCAAAAGTGCCCGGATCCAGCGGCGTTCGAACGTGCTCAGTACATGCGCGCGGTCAAAGGCATGCAACACATTCATACGGCAGGATGGCGATGATGGCAGCAAAGACTGAGCCAAGACCAGAGACGGTGTGGGCACAGCCGGTTGAGGCTGAGGAATTGGCCATGGAGAAAGCGCGCCGCGAGCGTAACCGCGCGCTGATCGTACCGCGCGAGCATGGCGCATGGGGACTGCTGCTGGTTCCCATGGTCACGGCAGCCGGAGTGGCGTTTCGCCAAAGCACCAATGTGTTCCCCTTTGTCCTGCTGCTGACGGCAGCGCTG